>DASSZC010000552.1:0-12376 GCA_035702925.1 Gemmatimonadaceae bacterium
CTGCCACAGCCACTGGGACATGCTGCAGGGACACGAGACAGGGTGCACGCGGCAGGGGACCGGCCACGAGGCGAGTCAGGAGGATGTAGCTGGGTGCCCGCATGCGTCACGCCGCCTGTCCCTGCAGCATGTCCCAGTGGCCCGCGCAGCCTGCCGTGTTGCCTTCCTGCCTCCTGACGCCCCAACCCCTACTTCCAACACTCAACGAGTACAGTCACTTGCCGCCCGATCTCCCCGACGTCGGCATTGCTTCGCCGCACGCTCGAGGGGGCGGTGCGGACGCTCACCCGCTGCGACTTCAGGAAGTCGCGCGCGACCGCCGCCTTCACGGCGAAGTTCACGTTCTGCGGGATGTCCCCCGTCTCGTCGGCGACCAGCTTCGCGTTCAGCTTCGTCACGACGACACCGACCACGTTGCCGCTGGCGTCGAACAGCGCGCCGCCGCTGCTCCCCGGCTGCACGGGAGCGCTCATCTGCAGGACGTGCAGGTCGTTGTACAGGCCGGCCAGCGCGTTGACCGTCCCCGTCGACACGTTCACCTGGTCGGCGAGGAGGCCGTTCAGCGGGTAGCCGACGGCGACCACGTCGTCACCGGGGCGCACCGCCGGGTCGTCGCGGAAGCTGACCGCGGGGCCCTGTGGCAGGCGCGTCTCGAGGAGCGCGAGGTCGTCGTCCTGGTCGAGCGCGCGCACCACGGCCACCCGCGACTCGCCCCCGGCCATGCGCACCTTCACCGCGGCACAGCCGCGCACCACGTGCTTGTTGGTCAGTACGAACCCACGCTCGCGCGAGACGATGAACCCGGACCCCGAGCTGGTCGAGCCACGGCCGAAGCTGCTCACCGAAGCCTCCTCGATCCGGCCGGGGCTCGGGTGATGGGGGCCGCTCGTTTCCGCGGCGATGCTGTCGCCTAACGCGGCGAGCCGCGGCGGCGCAGCCGGTTCCGCTGCGCGCTGGATCGGAGCGGCGGCGAGCTGCGGGCCGACGACCGTCATCAGTTTTTCCCACCTCCTGCGCTCGTCGGGACGGCGATCGAAGTAGCCTGGGTCCCGGCGCATCGCCTCTTCCCAGTACGATGCCGCATCGATCCCGCGATCGAGATCGAGCGACAGCGTCGCCAGGGCGCCCCACGTCGTCGCGTCGTCGGCGTCGAGACGCGACGCGTCGCGAAGGGAGCGGAGTGCCTCCTGCTTTCGGTCGAGGGCGAGGAGTGCGAGCCCCGCGCCCTGCGCGGCCGCGGCCGAATGGGGGTCGAGCCGCTGCGCGTTGCGATATGCCTGCAGCGCGTCGTCAGTCCGCCCTGACGCCGCGAGGACGTGACCGAGGTTGGCGTAGCCGACCGCGTCGGTCGGGCGCTGGGCGATGTAATCGTGGTACGTACGCTCGGCTGCTCTTCCGCGCCCGAGGCCCTCCTGCGCCCTGCCGACGCCGAGCAGCGGCGCCGGTTCGAGGGGGTTGGCGCGATGCAGCGCTTCGAACTCACGAAGTGCGAACTGATATTGTCCGGCGGCGAGGAGAGTCTCGCCGCGGACCATCGCTTCGCGAACGGCGGGATCCGCGGGCGCCTGGGCACCGAGGGCGGAGCCGGCCACCGAGAAGGCGATTGCCAGCGCCGCGGGGAGGGTACGACGAGCGCCCGAACAGCGGGCGCGGAGCGAGCGGGGGGTGTACATCGGGTGTCCTCACCCGGGGGTCGGCAGGCCGCCTGCATGGCGCCGCGCGTGACTTCTGGTATCGACCGTCCGGGCACCCTGATGACTGATTGCAGAGCCCGCCGGTCACGCTGGCTTGCCTTCAGCGCCCGCTATCGGTTATCTTCTTCGGTCTCTGGCACTTGCCGTCACAAACGCCGTCTATCGGCCGTCACCTAACTGGGCCTGTCCCCCGGCTCCGAGCGTCATATGCACCCCTTCATCGAAACTCAGAAAGAATGGCTGCGCACGAACATCCCGCCCTTCCGGCCGGGCGATACCGTGCGCGTGAACGTGCGAGTCCGTGAAGGCGAGAAGGAGCGTCTGCAGGCGTTCGAAGGCGTGTGCATCGCCCGTCGCGGCAGCGGTGTCAGCGAGACCTTCACGGTCCGCAAGATCTCGAACGGTGTTGGCGTCGAGCGCATCTTCCCGGTGCACAGCCCGATGATCGGCGACCTCTCGGTCGTCCGTCGCGGCCGCGTGCGCCGCGCGAAGCTGTACTACCTCCGCCACCTCACCGGCAAGGCGACGCGCATCAAGGAGAAGAAGGTTCGCGTCGCGGTCCCCGCGACGGGCAGCGCGGAGTAAGGAGCACCAGCGCCGTGGCGGCGGGCCGTCGCGCCTCCCGCAAGCGGTGGAGCACGTTCGAGCGCGACGCGCGCTCGGGACACGGGCCCCTGATCGCCGGAATCGATGAAGTCGGACGGGGCCCGCTTGCGGGCCCCGTCGTCGCATGTGCCGTCATCATGCCCCCCGACGCCCGCGCGATCAACGGCGTCGACGACTCGAAAGCGTTAGGCGCCGCCGAGCGCGTGCGCCTGGCCGTGAAGATCCGCGAGCGCGCCATCTGCTTCGGGCTCGGCGCCGCCTCGGTCCGCGAGATCGACCGCGTCAACATCTATCACGCGACAGTGCTCGCCATGCGACGCGCGCTCTCGCGCCTGAAGCAGCAGCCCGATCACGTGCTCGTCGACGGCCGCGAGATCCGCACCCTCGCCACGCCGCACACGGCGATCGTCGGTGGTGATCGCCGCTGCTACAGCATCGCCTGCGCGTCGATCCTCGCCAAGGTGACGCGCGACCGGCTGATGGCCGCGCTCGCGCATCGCTACCCGAACTACCGCTGGGAAACCAACGTCGGCTACGGCACCCCCGAGCACTGGGCGCGCGTGCACGAGCACGGGCTGTCGCCGCACCACCGGCGCACCTTCGTCAGGGCGCGGCAGCTCACCCTCGACCTCGAAGCCGGCGACGAGTTTCCCGACGAGCTCCCCGAGCACGTCGTGATCGACGCACTCTCGCCGATCCCGGCGATCGTCAGCACCGCGCCCCGCATCGACTCGCCCGACCTCTCGACAGACCTTCCCTACCTCCCCGACGCGCGATGACCGACATCCCTGCCGCGGCCTCCGACCGTCCGATCTTCCGCGAAGGCTTGCTCGACGGGCAGGTGGCGATCATCACCGGCGGCGGGACCGGGATCGGGCTCGGGATCTCCCAGCTGCTCGCCCGCCTCGGCGCCCACGTCGTCGTCGCCAGCCGCAAGGCGGAGCACGTCGAGGCGGCGGCACAGGCAATCCGCGACGCCGGGGGCTCGGCGTCCGCCGAGACCGTGGACGTCCGCGAGGCGGAGCAGGTGCAGGCGATGGTTGCCCGCGTCGCGAAGGAGCGCGGTCGCATCGACCTCCTCGTCAACAACGCCGCCGGGAACTTCTACGCGCCGTCGGAGACGCTCTCGCCTAACGCGTGGCGGTCGGTGATCGAGATCGACCTGTTCGGCACCTTCTTCTGCTCGCAGGCGGTGCTGCCGGTGATGAAGCAGCAGGGAGGCGGACGGATCGTCAGCATCTCGATGACGCTGCATTACCGCGGCTGGCCGCTGATGGCGCACGCGACGGCGGCGAAGGCGGGGATCGATGCCCTGACGCGCACCCTCGCCCTCGAGTGGGCGCCGTACGGGGTGCGGATGAACGCCATCGCCCCCGGCCCGATCCCGACCGAGGGGGTGCGGAAGGCGTTCACTCCCCCGCCTTCGGCCAGCGGCCAGGTGCCCGACGTCTTCGCCATCGAGCAGGCGATGGCGAGCTATGCGAAAAAGGCGATCCCGGCGGGCCGCTGGGGGACGCCGGGAGACATCGCCAACATGGTCGCCTTCCTCGCCTCGCCTGCCGGCGACTGGATCACCGGCGCCGTTCTCGTCGTCGACGGCGGGGAGTGGCTGGCGAAGAACCCGGCTCCGCAGGTGCGTTAGGCAGGACGCGCGCCCTCGCCGGCGGCGCAGGGCAGCCGTCATGCGGCGCCATGCACCGGGTGCTTACTGGCGCCGTGTCACGACCTCGATCACGCCCGCTGTCTTGTCGGCGCCGAATTTGGTGACTGCCTCCCAGGACCTGTACAGTCGGATTTCGTAGACCTCCCCGGCCGGAATCTGCCGGAGCAACTCGAGCTGTCCATAGAACTCGTGGTCGACATACACGACGGGCGTCGCCCTTGCCGCACCGTAGAGCGTCACCTTGCCACGCGTGCCGCTCAAGAACTCGCCACGCAGTCGTTCAACGATTTCAAATGCGTTCGTCGCGTCGATTGCCTCAAACTCGTCGGATGTGATGACGTTGCGATCGCGCATGTTCACACTACTCGCCCGTCGCCATGTGCACCCAGCAATCAGGGTGAGTGAGGCGATCGCCAGCACCGCAATGCGCTTGCCCATGGCGCCTCCCGGAAGGTGATACCAAAACGGCAAGAGGCGATCCAGCTTTCGCTGAATCGCCCCTTGTCGTCTCAACTGTGCAGATTCACCTTCAGATCAGATCACGGACAGACCGGTGCGACGTTGCCACCGCGAACGTCAGACTCGGACTGCGGGATGAAAAACGCCGAGTTGAATCGGTCGCCGGCACCCGTGATTGGGTTCGGGACGACCTCCTTCGGGAGGTTCGCGGCGTTGAGCATCTTGTAGGCACGCAGATCCACGAGGCGCTGCGGTCCTTCGAGCAGCAGCGAGTACCGCTTCTCGTAGAGTAGCGCCTTGATCGCAACCTGTGTCGCCGTCAAGGTTCCCGTTGCGACGAACGGTGGAAGCGGCGCCAGACCGCCCGAGATCGTGCGGACGGTGTTGATATCCTGCAGCGCTCCGACGAGATCGCCCTTCCCGATCTTCGCCTGCGCACGCAGCAACACCAGCTCCTCGACTCGGAGAATTCCGATGGGGTTCACGAAGTTCGCGGGGCGCGTGGTGAGCGACACCGCTGGATAGTACTGGGTCTGGTATTTGAAGCCGCGCGCCGTGTAGGAGCTCAGATCACCCTTCACGATCTTCGACGCACGGAGGTCGCCGGCTTGCACCGAATCGCCAACCCGCTGATTGATACGCAGGTTCTGGTCAGCAATCGGGTTGGGGAATTCACCGGGTGCGGTGCTGTACTGGAAGTACGGGCCGACGTTCAGCTGCGCCATCGTCGTAGGCGTCGGACCGATAGCCGTGTCGAGCGCAGCAATCGCGACGTCAAACGACGATGCGACGCCGTCGTTGTTGCGACCGATGCCACGATACACCTCGACCTTGCCTTTCAGGCCGCGGTTGAACGTCTTACGGAAGGTCGTGACGTCGGTGAAGTTCCCGTTCACAACGAAGCCACTTGGTAGCTCGAACGGGAAGGTGGTGACGCCTGCGGCCACCGCAGCGGCGAGATCGATGTTCGCCGAATCGAGAAGCGAGGAGATTGCAGCAAGCGCGCTCTTCGGGCAGTAGATCGGCCCAAGCTTGCTGGAGTCTGCCAGCTGGATCGGCGTGCCGAGTGTGTCGTGGTACTCTTCGACGTGGTAGTACTCGAGCGCCTGGAACGTCCGCACGAAGCCGCGGATCGCGGCCTGCTCGGGCGCTGAGATCGTCGTCGTCGGAGTGTCCTTCAACTTTTTGATGATCGTCGTCCCAGCACGGATTGTCCCGTAGAAGCCGTTGTACTGCGAGGCGCCGAAGAAACTGGTGCGGCTCGGCGCGCTCGTGTAGGCCTCGTAGATGTAGCGTGACTCCGACGGATCGAAACGGTACGCGTCGCGCGCGAACGCTTCGCCGAAGTAGAAGTATCCCAGGCCTGCATTGCGGCGCACGTTGTCAACCAAGCCACTGACAAGGCGCTGCACTGAGGCTTGGGTAAGCGGGCCAGCCAATTCGGTCGTCGACGGCGCGTTCAGATCCGGCACAGTCGCCGACTCGCACGCGGCAACGAGCGTCGCCCCAGCGAGCGCGGCAACGATCGCGTATCGATAATGGTATCTCATGAGTTGTCGGTTGATTCGTGATGAAGTTACGAGTCGCCTAGAAGTGCGCGCTGACCGAGACGAAATAGCTCCGGCTCGGCGGGAACGGCGTCACGTCGATGATGCGGCCC
The DNA here is from genome assembly GCA_035702925.1 of Gemmatimonadaceae bacterium. Lineage (GTDB taxonomy): Bacteria > Gemmatimonadota > Gemmatimonadetes > Gemmatimonadales > Gemmatimonadaceae > JABFXC01. The sequence goes on from DASSZC010000552.1 coordinate 6,083, forward strand.
ACGTTCTGGTTTGAGAAATTCGAGACTTCCGGATCCAGACCTGTGTACTTCGTCCAGGTCTTTAGGTTCCGTCCGCTCAACTCGAGGCGGACATCCTTGGCGCGGGAACCGACTACTCCCATGAAGCGCTCCGGAATACCGACCGAGACCGCGATCTCGCGGATCTTGAGGAAACCACCCTCTTCCACGTAGACCGCGCGGGGGCCCTGGAAATCGTTGGAGCGTGAGATGCTCGCAGCGGTGTCGGCAAGCAGCCCGCTCCCGTCGGCGAAGAAGGCGTCATAGTACGCGTTCGTCAGGTTGACGACCTTGCCACCTTTCCGCCAGTCGAGGAGCGATGCAAACCGGAAGGGTCCGACGTTCACGTCGTTGGAGAAGCCCATCGTGTAGTCCGGCTGCGCATCGCCAACAGCGAACTCGCCGCCGTTGAAGTTGGCAACCACTTCCGTCGGGGAGTGCCCCTTCCGGATCCGGACGTCTCCGTAACCAGCGCCGAATCCGATGCCATACAGGTACGATGGCACGTCAAGGCGGGTGATTTCGCCATGGACGTCGGAGTAAGTAGTATTCGAAATCCAGTCGACGAGGTCGGTGTGAATTGGCTGAAGCTTGAGGCCAATCTCGGTCCCGAGGTTCACAAGCTGGCCGCCGTTTTCAGTTCCCAGCCCGTAACCGGTGCTCCCCGCGAGGCGCGGGAAGATGATCAGGTCATCTACCTGCTTGCGGAATCGGGTGTACTCGATCGCTGCACGCCCACCCCAGAACTGCGCATCAACGCCGCCCTCGAGCTCCGTGGACGTCTCCGGCTTGATGTTCGGGTTGCCGAGGTTGCGCGACGGCCGTTCGCCGATGCGGTTGTCGATGAACGTGACGACGAGGTTCGAGTACGGGGACTCGAAGGGTGGCTTGTTGCCGGCTTTCCCGTAGGCGATGCGAAGCTTTACGCCGTCGGTGAAAGGCGGAAGAATGGGCAGGCGATACGATGCCGACGCCTTCGGATAGGAATAGAACTTCTGAGGATCGCCGTTGACGCTCGACCGCTCGCTGTTGACCGCCGCGGTCAGCAGCAGGGTCTCGTTCAGCATCAGAAGTTCTTCCTGCGCGAAGTACGAGAGATCCTTCACCTGACGCTGCGTCTCGCCGCTGGCCTGGATGACGCCGTAGCTCACCGCGGTCTGGCCGGAGGGAATGTTCCGGCCGGTGTTGTAGATGCTCTGGAGCTGCTCGCGATTGCGGCGGAAGCCAAGCGAAGTCGTCGCCCCGAGCAACGAACCCATCGAAAACTTGTGGGCAAGCGTCGCGTTCAGGTTTGCGTTCGTCGCGCTGGTGTTGTTGTCTACGATAGTCCCGGGGTAGCCGTCTGCCGGCTCGTAGTACAGCTCTGGTGGCGAGTACAGCTTGCTGCCGAGGCCGTAATGGTCAACGCCGCCGGTGGACGTCAGGTCGAGGGTTTGGCGATCGGACGTGAACAACGACAAGCGCGCGGTCACGCTTCCGATCTGGCGGAAGAGATCTTCCGGGGTCCGGGTCAGCGCGGCCTGCTGGAGTGGATTGTTGTCCGCACCCCCAAGCGCCTGCGTGTATGGGTTGTGCGGGTACGAGCCGCCCCGCGGGCGCAGGTCGTAAAACGTCGGCGTCTGCGAAAAAACGGTGTACGGGGCGTAGCCGCCGTTGTCGTTGCCGCTGATTCCGCGCTCGGTGAGGGTGTGCAGGATCTCGGCGTTTGCCTGGAGATTCAGGCGCGTACCGAGCTGCTGGCCGACGTTGATCCGGACTGACTGCTTTCCGTATCCGGTGTTCTGCTCGATGCCGGCATCCCGCTTTACGAGGCCGGAGACGAAGTACTGTGTGGTCGCGCTGCCCCCGCTGATCGAGGCGATCGATTCGTAGGAGAGATCGCGTCGGCCATACAACTCCTGCTCGAAGTCGTGGCAGCCGGTGAATTCGGCGGGAGTGATCCCGAAGAGGGCAACTGCCTCCGCCTGGCTGAAGCAGCGGAGCCCGAGCTTGTTGGCGAGCTCGAAGGTCCCGAAGCGCTGGGTAACGCTGACCGCGGGCTTTCCCGAGCGCCCGCGCTTCGTTGTGATGACGATGACGCCGTTGGATCCTCTCGACCCGTAGATTGCGCCCGCCGAGGCTCCCTTCAGGACCTCGATGGTCTCAATGTCGTTCGGGTTCAGGTCGGCGACACGATTGACCATCTGATCCTGGCTCGACGGTGCATTCCCACCGGCGGCGCCGGTGATCGCATTCAACCCGTTCGCGATGGCCGCATTGTTGACGACCACGCCGTCGACTACGTAGAGCGGGCTCGAGCTCGCGTTCAGCGAGGTGACGCCGCGGAGCTGGACCTGCACGCCGCCGCCCGGGGCACCCGAGTTCTGGGTGATGACCGCACCGGCGATCTTTCCCTGGAGCGCGTTGTCGATCGTCGACGCGGGCGCGCGATTAAGCTCGTTGGTCGAGATGACGGTGACGGCGTTCGCGACGTTCTGCGTCGAGACCGTCGTTGCCGTGCCGGTGACAACCTGCGTCTCCAGCTGCAGCACGTCGCGCTCGAGCGACACGTTCACTTCGGCTTGCTCTGCGCCGACGCGAACCGTCGCGCGCTTGAAACCGACGCGGCGCGCGAGAAGCGTCAGATCTCCACTCGGCACGAGGAGCTGGAAGGTCCCGTCATCCGACGTGTACGTACCGATCGCGGTGCCGACGATATTGACCGCCGCGCTGGCCAGTACTTCACCGGTCCCGGCGACGGTTACTCGTCCTGTGATGCGGCGCTGCTGCGCATAGGCGTCGCTGCTGAACAGCGCGCCGGCGAGCAGGGCCAGAGCTAGAACACGATACTTCTTCACGTTGCCTCCTCAGGATGGTAATAAGCACGCGCCGTGGCTCGAGGCAGGCGAGTCACGGCGGACGAACGATCAGGCCAGATTGCCGGTCGATCAGGCGGTACAGATACGGCCGCGCCGCAGCTATGTCAAGAAGTTGTTTGGTCAGCGGGCCGGGCTGACCAATCCCTGAGACGGGTTCGGCACGCCGGACAGTCCGGCGCGACGGCCTGGACCAGGCCGCCTCTCGCCACGCTGGTACTCGCGTCCGCTGCCAACGGCGGGAATTAGTAGCGACTGCTACTTTTCGGCGTGGCCGGAGCCGGTATTTTCCCCGACACTCCGCCGCCCAGCCGGATCGGCCGATCGGGAGGCCCCCCTTTGTCTCGTCAGGCGCTCCCCCTCGGCGCGCCGCCAGTCGGCGATCTTCTTATGATCCCCCGAGAGCAGGACGTCGGGGACACGATGGCCGCGGTATTCGGGGGGGCGCGTGTAGCTCGGGGCGCTGAGGCCCCCTTCAAAGAAGGAATCGCCGCGAGCGCTGTCGAAATCGGACATCGCCCCCGGGAGCAGTCGCACGACGGCGTCGACGATCGCCAGGGCCGCGGGCTCACCGCCGCTGAGAATGAAGTCGCCGAGCGACACTTCTTCCGTCGCCAGCGCATCGGCGACCCGCTGGTCCACATCCTTGTAGTGCCCGCAGAGCAGCGTCAGCTCGCTCCCGCCGGCGAAGCGCACGGCGTCCTCGTGGGCGAAGCGCTTTCCACGCGCCGAGACGAGGACGATCGGCGCCGTCGCGCCTAACGCTTCGACCGCCTCGAAAAAGGGCGCCGGCTTCATGACCATCCCCGCACCACCGCCATACGGATAGTCGTCCACGGTCCGGTGGCGATCGTGGGTGTAGTCGCGCAGGTCGACCACCCGGTACTCGACCCCGCCCGCGGCGGCCGCGCGCGCCGGGATGCTCAGCCCGAGCGGCCCACTGAAGAAGTCGGGAAAGATCGTGACGATGTTGACGCGCAGCATCGTGCTCAGTCGAGCAGCCCAGCGGGCACGTCGACGACGATGCGCCGCTCGCCCCGGTCGATCAGCTGCACCGTGCGCTCATCCCATGGAATCATCACCGTCGCATCCTTCGACCCCTGGCCCGCCGCCTCGCGCGCGACATCGAGGACGAGTCCCTGAGGAAGCTCCCAAACCGTGGTCACGCGTCCGACCACCGTACCGTCAGACAGCTCGACGCGCATCCCCGGAACGTCATGGAGGTAGATCTCGTCCTCGGCGAGCCCGGGAAGCTCGTCCTCGGGAAGGAGCAGGTACCGATCGCGCCAAAGATCGGCGGCGTTGCGATCGGCGATCCCCGCGAAGGTGACGAGGAACCCATCCTTGAACGGGCGCGCGCCGACGACCTCCACGGTCGTCCCGCGGGTGTCGGGGCGCCCCTCGGCGTCGCCGACGAAAAAACGACGGCCGGACGCGAAGATCGCGTCCGGCTCGTCGGAAATCGGCTCGACCACGAGCTCGCCGCGAACGCCGTGTGCCTTGCGGACTCGCCCGACGATGACGAAGGCGGGAGCGCGGTCGGTCATTCGCTGCGTTGCCTCGGGTCTCGCGTTACTCGCTCTTCTCGCTGACCGGGACGGCCTTCGACTGCAGCTTCGCAGCGAGGCGCGACTCGTGACGGCGCTTGAGCATTCCCGCCTTGCGGATGATCGAGCGGACGGTGTCGGTCGGCTGCGCGCCGACGTTCAGCCAGTGCTCGATGCGCGCTTCGTCGAGCGTGACCGATCCCTCGGCCTGCCGCGGGGCATACGTGCCGACGATCTCGATGAAGCGGCCGTCGCGCGGGCTGGTGGCGTCGGCGACGACGATGCGGTACATGGGGGCCTTCTTCCGGCCGACCCGGCGGAGTCGAATCTTGACCATCGTGTATCTCCCGTTAGGCAGGGTTCTCTCTACTGCTCCGGGCTCCTCGCGCACGCGGTATGTCCGCGCCGCACCCGGGACTGCAACTGCAACTGCAGCCGTTAGCCTTTAGCTGTTAGCTGTCAGCGAAGGCGTTTCCGCAGTCGCTCACCGCTAATGGCTAATAGCTAATGGCCAAACTGCGTCAAAACCTCGGAAAGCCCCCGACCCGTCCGCCGGCCGAGGCCTTCTTCATCATCTTCTGCATGTCGCGGAACTGGTCGAGCAGCCGGTTCACTTCGTTCACCGGCCGGCCGCACCCCTTGGCGATGCGGGCGCGGCGTGAGCCGTTGATGATCCCCGGAGTCTTCCGCTCCTCGGGGGTCATCGACAACACGATCGCCTCGAGGTGCTTCATCCGCTTCGGATCGGCGGCCTTCGCCTGCTTCAGCATCTTCGAGTTGACGCCCGGCAACATCTTCAGCACACCCTCGAGCGGGCCGAGCTTCTCGATCTGCTTCATCGCGACGAGGAAGTCGCCGAGATCCATCCCTTCCTTGCGGACCTTCTTCTCGAGCTTCTTCGCTTCGTCCTGGTCGAAGGTCGCCTGCGCCTTCTCGACGAGCGACAGGACGTCGCCCTGCTGGAGGATGCGCCCCGCCATCCGCTCGGGGTGGAACTCCTCGAGCGCATCGGACTTCTCCCCGACGCCGATGTACTTGATCGGCTTCTTCGTGACCCCGTAGATCGACAGCGCGGCGCCGCCACGGGCGTCGCCATCCATCTTCGTCAGGATGACGCCGGTCACGCCTAACGCCTTGTCGAATCCCTCGGCGATGCGGACCGCTTCCTGCCCGGTCATCCCGTCGGCGACGAAGAGGATCTCGTCGGGGCGGATCGCATCCCTGAGGCGGACGAGCTCCTGCATCATCTGCTCGTCGATCTGCAAGCGGCCCGCGGTGTCGACGATGACCACGCGCTCGCGTTCGCGCTTCGCCTGGTCGATGCCGGCCTTGGCGATCTTCACGACGTCCGTGATCGTGCGATCGGCGTACACGGGGACCTCGAGCTGCTTGCCGAGTGTCTCCAGCTGGTCGATCGCCGCCGGGCGATAGACGTCGGCGGCGATGAGCCGCGTCGGCCGCCCTTCGCCCTTCAGGCGGCGAGCGAGCTTGCCGGCGGTCGTCGTCTTGCCCGAGCCCTGAAGCCCGACCATCATCACGACCGTCGGCGGGATCGAGCTGAGCTTGAGCCCCTCGCGCCGCTCGCCGAGCATCGCGGTGAGCTCGTCGTGAACGATCTTGACGAGCTGCTGCGCGGGAGAGACGGTGCGCAGCTGCGAGACCCCGACCGCCTTCTTCTCCACTCGCTCGAGAAACTCGCGCGTGAGCTGGAAGTTGACGTCCGCCTCGAGCAGGACGCGACGTACCTCCCGGAGCCCATCCTTGATGTCGGCTTCGGTCAGGACTCCGCGCCCGCGCAGGCGGGCAAAGGTGGCCTCGAGTTTTTCGCTGAGCTCATCGAACATAGCCCTGAAACGTAGCCGCGATTAGACTTG
>DASSZC010000228.1:0-2723 GCA_035702925.1 Gemmatimonadaceae bacterium
GGGAGCTGCGGATCGGCGACCTGGAGCAGCGGCGCGAACGCGAGGTGCGTGATCATCGGTTCGTTCCCCCGGCGACGACCGCGCCGCGCAGCCCTAACGTTTCATACGACAGCCCGTTGAAGGGCGCCTCGCTGGCGGCGATCGCGGCGAAGGCGTCGCTCGCCAGCATGTAGCCGGTCGTCTCACCGAGCAGCGCCAGCAGGTCGCCGATCACCGCGAAGCTCGGCCGGGCATACCCCGGTGCGGCCTTCGCCTGCATGAACCGCTGGACGCGGCCATCGACGTTGGTGAAGGTCCCCTCTTCCTCGGTGAAGTTCGCGATCGGGAGCACGACGGCGGCGCCGCTCGCCCACGATGGGAGGGTGGTGCCGATGACGATGATCGCCCTCGGGCTGCCGATCGCCGAGGCGTCGACGCCGGCCAACTCCTCGTCGGCGACGACGAGGACGTCCCCGCTGCCGAGGTTCCAGGCCGGGGTATCGCTGCGGGTGAAACCGAACAGCTCGAGGCCGCGGACGTTGGCGCCGAGGTCCTCGCGGCGGGCGAGATTCTTCACCCCGGGGAGCGGCGCGGGCTCACCCTTCGCCACGCGATACGAGCCGCTGCCCCCCGTCTTCCGGACGAGGCGGGCGAGCAGGCCTAACGCTTCGTTGGAGAGCATCGGCGACGCGATCACCCGCGCCTTCGCCCCCTGCAGGAGCTGGGCGGCCGCCTGCAGCGCGGCATCCCAGTCGGCGGCGACGAGGTCGCTGCCGCGGCGGAGGAGCGGCGTGTCGACGCGGTCCTGCCGGTTCATCCACCGGTAGTTGAGGCGCCCGTAATCGCACATGAAGAAGCGGTTGACCGCCTCGTTCGCCCGCGGGCGGAGCCGGACGACGGTGTTGTCGCGCGTCTCGACGATCATGTTGCAGCCCTGCGTGCAGTTCGGGCACACCGACGCGGTGCGGTCCACTTCCCAGGCGCGGACCTTGTTCAGCGAATCCTTGGAGAGCAGCGCACCGACCGGGCAGAGGTCGATGACGTTGCCGGCCCACGGATGCGTGAGGTCGTGCCCCTCGAACTTCCCGATCACCGCCCGGTCACCGCGCTCGCTGACGTTCAGTACGGGATCCTCGGCGATCGTGTCCATGAACCGGACGCAGCGCGTGCAGAGGATGCAGCGGTTCGTCACGTAGATGACGTCGCCGCCGAAATCCTCCATCGGGTTGAAGCGCTTCGGGTCGCGGAGCCGCGAGTCGGCGCGGCCTTCCATGTACGTGTAGTCCTGCAGCTCGCACTCGCCGGCCTGGTCGCAGATCGGGCAATCGAGCGGGTGGTTGATGAGCAGCAGCTCGAGCACTCCCTTTCGTGCGTCGAGCGCCTTCTGCGAATGGACGTGCACCACTTGCCCCTCGGCGACCGAGGTCGCGCACGAGGGCGCGAGCTTCGGCGCCTTCTCGACCTCGACGAGGCACATCCGGCAGACGCCGGCCACCGGCAGGCCGGGGTGGTAGCAGTAGTGCGGGACGAGGATGCCGGCGTACTTCGCCGCCTCGAGGATCGACGTCCCTTCCGGGACACTGACCTGGCGACCCTCGATGGTGACGTTGACCATCTTCGTCGCCGGTGCCGTCGTAGCTGGTGCGGTCATCAGGCGGCCACCGCGGTGCGCATGGGACAACGCTTCTGCTTGATGTGGGCCTCGAACTCGTGGCGCCACTTCTGGAGCCCGGAGAAGACCGGCGTCGCGCACGAGTCGCTGAGCACGCAGATCGTCTTGCCGGTCATGTTCTCGCCGATCTCGAGGAGGGTGTCGAGATCTTCCATCGTCCCCTCGCCGTGCTCGATGCGCTCGAGGATGCGCGTCGTCCACGCCGTGCCCTCGCGGCACTGCGTGCATTGGGCGCAGCTCTCGTGTGCGTAGAAGCGCGCGAGCCGCGCGATCTGCTTCACCATGCACTGCGAATCGTCGAAGACGATGACGCCGCCGGAGCCGAGCATCGTGCCCTGCGCGACGAAGCCCTCGTAGTCCATCAGCGTCGCCTCGGCTTCCTCGACCGTCTGGATCGGCACGGAGGATCCACCGGGGATGATCGCCTTGAACTTCCGCCCGGGAAGCGGTCCGCCGCAGAGGTCATAGAGGAATTCCTTGAAGGGGAATCCCATGGTGACCTCGTAGTTGCCCGGCTTCCGGATGTTGCCGCAGACCGAGAACAGCTTGCTCCCGGTGCTCTTCGGGCTGGAGAGGCACATGTCCTTGTACCACTGCGCGCCGTTGGTCAGGATGTGCGGCACCGCGGCGAGCGTCTCGACGTTGTTGATCGTCGTCGGCTGGCCGAAGAGTCCCGCCACCGCCGGGAAGGGCGGCTTGATGCGCGGGTTGCCGCGGCGCCCCTCGAGGGAGTTCATCAGCGCCGTCTCCTCGCCGCAGATGTACGCCCCGGCGCCGCGGTGGACGTGAACGTCCACGCGCTTGCCGGTGCCCATCGCGTTCCTGCCGAGGACCCCGTCGCGGTAGGCTTCCTGCACCGCCGCTTCCATCACCTTGATCGGCTCGGTGAACTCGCCGCGGATGTAGATGTAGGCGGTCTCGGCGCCGATCGCGTGCGCGCCTAACGCGCATCCCTCGATGAGGGCGTGCGGCGTCCAGCGCATGATCTCGCGGTCCTTGAACGTTCCCGGCTCGGATTCGTCGGCGTTGCAGCAGAGGTAGTGCGGCTTGCCGTCGCCCGGCTTCATGAACG
>DASSZC010000531.1:0-2173 GCA_035702925.1 Gemmatimonadaceae bacterium
AACACTGCGATAAGAGATGAGTGATGTCGCCGTTGGCGACAAGGCGGGCGTGAGGCGTCACACCGTCAGGCCTTACAGGAACGACGTTTCCTTCTCCGGACGGTCGGACTCGCGGGCGACGGGGTGCTCGCTGGTGTGGACGCCGTACTTGCTGCTCAGCTCAGCGGCCATCCGCTGCCAGACGACTTCCATCAGCTCGGCGCGCTGCTCGTAGGAGTAGCCGGCGGTCGCGACGGGCTCGAGGAAGTGGATGTTGATCGTGCCGGAGCGGACGCGGAACGAGCCCTTCGGCTGGATGCCGATCGTCCCGTGGATGATGGTCGGAACGATCGGCGCGCCGGTGCTGATCGCGAACACGAACGGTCCCTTCTTGAAGGGACGCAGGTGGTAGTCGCGGCCGCGCGTTCCCTCGGGGCAGACGACGACGCTCCGGCCTTCACGGACCTTGTCGGCGGCGGCCTTGTAGGTGTCGAAGGCGGCGCGACGGTTCGCGCGCTCGATGAAGACGATCCCCGCGGCGCGGCAGGCCTGGCCGAAGATGGGCAGCTTCTCGAGCTCCTTCTTCGCGACGAAGGTGACTCGCGGAAGCACCGCGCCAAGTGCGAAGACGTCGAACCAGCTGACGTGGTTGGCGACGTAGACCGCGGGTCCCTCGAGGATCCGCTCGGTGTTGTGCAGCACGATCTTCGCGCCCGCCGCCTTGCAGATGACCCGCGCCCAGCTGCGGATCCCCCACTGATAGATGCTGTTCGGGCCGTCGGGAGCGCCGAGCAGCCCGGCGATGATCACCGTGAGGCCGATCGGCGGAGTGACGAGGATGATGGCGAGGGCAACGAGGAGGGCACGCATCAACTCGAAAGGTGATCGTGTCCCCTCTCTGGCGCAACGCGCCCACCAACATCCACGCCGGCACTCTCGCCGGGGACGACCGCGCGCGCCAGGCCGATCGCAGTCAGCGCAAGGTCGTTCTCCCGCGCGAACGCCGCCGTGTCGAGCGCATCTCCGGCGACGACGAGCTCGTATTCCTCCCCGCCCCGCAGCGCCTCCTCGAGCGTCGCACCGGCAGCGACCGGGACGGCGCTATCGTCGAGCGCGATGCGGACTCCGCTCGCCGCGGCGAGGTGCGCCAGCTCGGCGAGCAGACCGTCTGAGACGTCGATCGCGGCGCGGGCGCCCTTCGCCGCCAGCCAGCGCGCCGGCCGGAGCCGCGGCGCGGGACGGGCGAAGCGCGCGCGATGCGCGGGGTCGGGGGTCTCGCCGGCGAGCAGTCGCCGCAGGGCGGCGGCGCTCCCTCCGAGCTCGCCGGTGACGTAGAGGGTATCCCCCGCCCGCACACCCGAGCGGGGCAGCGCGGTCGCCACCGCGCCGAGCACGGTGATCGTCAGGGAAAGCTGCGCGCCGCGGGTGATGTTGCCGCCGACGATCGGCGTGAAGTAGCGCTCGGCCGCTTCACCGATCCCGTCGGTGATCTCGTGCAGCGACGGCTGCCAGTCGTTAGGCAGGGCGATCGCGCTGACCAGCCCGACCGGTGTCGCCGCCATCGCCGCGAGGTCGCTGAGGGCGGCGACGGTCGCGCGATAGCCGATCTCGTGGGGGGTGAGCCAGCCGCGCCGGAAGTGCACGCCCTCGACCGAGCTGTCGGTGCTGACGGCCAGCTGCTCGCCGGGGGGAATGTCGAGCAGCGCCGCGTCGTCCCCGATCCCCCGCGCCCGGGGCCCCCACCGGCGCAGCATCTCGCGGATGGCGTCGAACTCCGGCCCGGGGCCAAGCGGGGTGTCGCGGAGCGTCATTGCGGCAGCCCGTCGGCGCCGCGCCGGACGCGGACCACCCCCGCCGCGGTGCCGAGCCAGGCGACGCCGGGGGCGAGGGCGATCGACCGCACTTCGCGGCCGCCTAACGGCGGGGCGGACATCGCGCTCGGCTCGTCGAGGGGCACCGCTATCGCCTGTCCCGATGCGACGACGATGGCCAGCGCGCCATTGCTCCCCCCGACCCAGAGCGTGCCCTCGTCGGAAGCGAGGGCCGCCAAGCGGCCAAGCCTCGCCGTCGACGCGGTCGGCCGCGCGAAGGCGGAGGTCCGCCCCTGCCCCGAGCCAAGCCAGAGCTCCCCGCCGCCGGCCACGGCGAGACCAGTCTCGGTGAGCGCGAGGGCGACGATGTTCGGCGAGATCGA
>DASSZC010000389.1:0-6062 GCA_035702925.1 Gemmatimonadaceae bacterium
GAGTTGAACCTGTCGCAGCTCGTCGGCCTCCGCTTCGCTTCCGACGCCGAGCTGGCATCGCTCGTCGAGCGCTGCCTCGCCGGTGAGCTGAAGAACGGCGAAGTGGTCAAGAAGGCGATCACGAGCTGGCAGGCCGACTTCCTCCGCGCCTGAACAGCCTAACGCACACCACCGGAGTCACTGGATGTCGATCACGATCAAGGTTCGGAAGGACGGTCCATATGCGATTGAAGGCGAGTTCACGCTCATCGATCACGAGGGCAACCCGATCCCCTACACGCCGAAGCCCGGCAAGCCGATGACCCTCTGCCGCTGCGGCGCCTCCTCGAAGAAGCCGTTCTGCGACGGCACCCACAGCAAGATCGGCTTCAAGGGCGCCGAAGAAGCGGCAGCGGCTTTCGACGCGACACATCCGGCACCAGTGGCGAGCGGGGACAAGCCCGCCTGAATTCGAGACCGTCGGGGTCTGTCTCGCGGGGCTGTTGCTGATCGGTTCCTTTGAGCCGCTGGCGCCCCGGTATGTCGGCCTTACTCCTCAGCATCCCAGGCGTCGTGACAGTCTGTTTTTGCGAGACACCGAGACACCGAGCCCACCGAGACTGCACACCGCACTGATGATGGTGCACCAGAGCCGAAAAAAGCATGGGGGCAAGTGGGTGAGATGATCTCGCCCCGCTTGCCCCCAAGCTGTTCTGGCCCGGTGCGAACGGCTCAGCCCCTGCTGGCTGTCTCGGTGCACCCGGTGTCTCGGTGTCTTCCAGTACAGACTGTCACGAAGATCGAGTGCTGAGGAGTAAGGCCGACATACCGGGGCGCCAGCGGCTCAGAGGAGCCGATCAGCAACAGCCGTCGCGCCTAACGCTGCGTCGCCGGCGCCGGCATCAGGTGCGCGTGCCAGGACTCGCTTGCCGGGCGCTCGAAGCCCGCGCGCCAGGTGCCTGACGTCGTGACGGTGGGGTCGAACACCGGCGTCACCGGCGAGACTGCGCCTCGCTCGGCGAGGTCGGCGAAGGTCGCGCGGTCGGTGGCGTGGACGGTGCCCTCCGCATCGCGGTAGAAGACGCGGCCGCCGCCGACGATGACGATGCCTAACGCGCGCTCGAGGTCCTGCAGCTGGTGAAAGAGCGCGTCGATCGAGCAGCCGGAGGCGCCGGCGGTGCGCTGGTCGACGGCGATGGTCAGGAAATGATCGTCGCGCCAGTCGCGGGCGGAGGCGAGTGGGGCGCCGTGGGCCGCCCAGCGCGACAGGTAGCTGTCGACGACGCCGAGCAGCCGCGACGCCTCGGCCGCGTCGAGGGAGCGGTCGGTGCCGAACACCCAGACGCGGGCGTCGTCGGGGAGGGAGTCGAAGGGGACGATGGGCATGTCGTAATCTACCGCGGCTAGCGGATGCCGAGCAGGGCGATCATCCCGATGCTCATCAGCAGCATCGCGGCGAGCGACATCACCACCGTCAGCGAGACGCGCGAGCCGGCGCGGGCGACGGCGCGGACGTCGACACCGAGCCCGAGCGCGGCCATCGCGACGATCGTCAGGAGCCGCGACAGCTCGCGCACCGGCGCCGCCACCGCGACGGGGATGATCCCGGTCGAGCGCAGCACGGCGAGCACGATGAAGCCGACGATGAACCAGGGCACCAGCTTGCCGATCGCGAGCCGCTGCGCATCGCCGCGCGCACGTGCCCGTCGTCGCGAGACGACGCTGAAGAAGAGCACCACCGGGCCGAGCATGAGTACCCGTACCAGCTTCACCAGCGTTCCGACTTCGCCGGAGAGCGCGCTCACCGGGAAGGTCGCCGCCAGCACCTGCGGCACCGCGTACACGCTCATCCCGGCGACGACGCCGTACTGATAGTGCGAGAGGGTGAGCGGAGTGATGAGCAGCGGCAGCCCGAGCACCATCACGACGCCGAGCACCGCGGTGAAGGCGATCGAGGAGGCGACGTCGTCGGGGTTCGCGCCGATCACCGGCGCCACGGCGGCGATCGCCGAATTGCCGCAGATCGCATTGCCGCAGGCGACGAGGACCGCGAGCTTCGGCGCGAGCCCGAATGCGCGTCCCATCGTGTAGCCGAATGCGAGCGCGAGCGCGACGATGAGGATGATCCCGCCGAGCAGCGCCGGGCCGGCGCGCAGCAGCGCGGGGAGGTTCACCGACGCGCCGAGCAGGAAGACCGCGAACTCGAGCACCTGCTTCGCCGAGAACGTGATCCCCGGGTCATATCGCGGATCCGGCGCGCGGATGGTGCGCACGACCATGCCGAGGAGGATGGCGACGACGATCGCCTCGACGATCGCGTGCCCGATGAGCCGCTCCTCGACGTACTGCACGAGCGACGCGACGGCGGCGATCGCGATGCACAGCACGACCCCCGGGGCGAGGGCCCGGCTACTCCTCTCGGTTGTCTCGGCGTTCACGACGGAAAGCTAGCGGGATGGCGTCGCCGGCCCGCGTCAGCGACGCTGCGCGTCGCTGTCCTGCAATGCGCGCTCGAGCGCGCGGGTGCTCGCCTCGCGGGCCTGGTCGAGCTGGCGGGCGATGAGGGCGATCGCTTCGCTCACGCGTCCCGCGCCCTCGCCGGGGAACGCCCGCTCGACGGCGAACTCGATTTCCTCGCGGATGACTTCGAACTCGCGAGTGAGCGCTTCCGCGCTCCAGCCCAGGCGCGCCCGCTGGATGCCGTGGCGTTCGGCGACGAAGCGCTGGATCTCGGCGGCGTCGACGAGGAGCGGCGACGGCTCGCCGTGGACATCCTCGAGGATGACGAGCGCGCCGGCGATGTCGGCGACCATCGTCGTCGTGTGATCGGCGAGCTGGGTGAAGCGAAGGGACTGCGCCGCGGGCATCGATGGCTCGCGCCGCAGCCGGGCGACGACCTCGTCGACGATCGCGTCGGTCTCGCGCAGCAGCGACTCGCCGATCTCCGTCAGCCCCTGCACGACGGGCTCGCGGCCGCTGAAGCGCGGCGCGACCGCCGGCGGCTCCGCGGTCTGTCCGTCGCTCGCCGCGGGGAGCCAGAGGGTGAACGTCGAGCCCTTCCCGACGCTGCTCTCGACGGTGATCTCGCCGCCCATCAGGCGGGCGAGGCGACGGCTGATCGTCAAACCGAGCCCGCTGCCGTCGCGGTCGCGGGTGTGGCCGCCCTGCCCCTGCACGAAGGGCGCGAAGATCGTCTCGACCTGGTCCGGTGCGATGCCGACACCGGTGTCGGTGACGCAGACGGAGAGCCAGCGAGTGGCCTCCTGCATCCGCGCGTGTGGCGGTGGCGTCGCGCAGTCCTCGACCTGGACCGCGATCGACCCTCCGCTCGGGGTGAACTTCGCCGCGTTGGCGAGGAGGTGGACGAGGATCTGGCGCGCACGGTCCTCGTCACCGACGAAGGCGAGGCTGCCTAACGCGTCGCCGGGCGGGCGGATCGTCAGCCCGCGCTCCTCGGCGAGCGGGCCGGCGAGGACGAGCGCCGACTCGACGACCGGCCCGAGCGCGCGCACGTCGTGCCGGACGGAGAGCCGGCCGGCCTCGACGCGCGCGAGGTCGAGCACCTCGTTGACGAGCCCGAGGAGGTGGCGCCCGCTCGCCCCGATCCGCCGCAGCTGCTGGCGCTGCGCGCCGGTGATCGGCCCGGCGAGGCCGAGGTCGAGCAGCTCGGAGTAGCCGAGGATCGCGTTGAGCGGGGTGCGCAGCTCGTGCGACATCATCGCCAGGAACTCCGACTTCGCCTGGCTCGCCGACTCGGCCTCGATGCGCGCCTGCTGCTCCTCGATGAGGAGCTTCGCGCGCTCTTCCGCTTCGCGGCGGTCGGTGATGTCGCGGAGCGAGACGAGCGACGCCGGGTCTCCTTCCCAGTCGATTCGCACGAGTCGCAGCTCGGCGACAACGACGTTCCCGTTCCGGCGGACCACCTCGATCTCGGTGTGATCGCCGGGAGCGAGGGTGTGGCCGAAGTCTTCGCCGACCAGCTCACCGGAATCGCGGCCGAACAGCTCCTGCGCCGCGGGATTCGCGAAGCGGATGCGCCCATCCTCACCGACGATGACGATGCCGTCGGGAAGGCGCTCGACGATCTGCCGAAGCACCGAGGTCCACGATCCGGAGCGGCGCTCCCGCCTGCGCCGCTCGGCGCGCGCGGATTCGTCCGCGGTCCTCCGCCCGGTTCCGGCCCCGTCGCCGGACATCTCTGCCGCCGTCATCGTCCCGCGTCGCTACTCGTCGTGAAAGATCGTGTGGCCGGAGAGCACCCCGCTCACCTCGCGCATCGGGTTGCCGATGTGCATCCCCTCGCCGTCGATCGTGTACTCGCGGATGTCGGCGTCGTGATGCGAGCCGCGCATCTTCAGCACGACGAGGGCGCGGCGCATGCTGCCGAACGCCTCGACGTAGCGGAGGAGGATGATCGAGTCGGTGAGCGTCGAGATGTGCTTCTCGGTGACCGAGGTCCCGCCAAGCAGGGATGGCGAGGTCGAGGTGAAGAGCCCCGCGGTCTCCTTCTTCTTCAGCGTCGAGGTCAGGGCGATCACGAACTCGCGGAAGCCGCGGAGCGAGGAAACGCGCTCGAGCGCGGAGAGTGAATCGACGGCGACGCGATTCGGCTTGAAGTCCTCGATCATCTGCGTCATCTCGACGAGGTGATCTTCCATCGCCATCGCGTGCGGATAGCGGTTGACCACCATCAGCCGCTCCTTCTTCTCCATCCCGGCGAAATCCATTCCCCAGGCGGCGGCGTTGCGGAACAGCTGGTCCTTGCTCTCCTCGAAGGCGAAGAGGAGGCTCCGCTCCTTCGCCTTGTAGCCACCGCTCATGAACTGCGTCACGAGCAGCGTCTTCCCAGTGCCGCTCGCACCGGAGGCGAGGATGACGGAATCGCGGAAGAAACCGCCCCCGCACATCTTGTCGAGCTCCTTCACCCCGGAGGTGATGCGCACCGTCGAGGAGCTCTGCGTCAGCTCGATGCGCGAGAGGGGGATGACGACGATCCCCCCGCGCGAGGTGATGGTGAAGGGAAACTCGCCGCGCTGGTGGCTGGTCCCGCGCATCTTGAGGATCTCGACGGTGCGCCGGCGGCGTTCCTCGTCGAGGATGTTGCGGAGGATGACGACGTTGTCGGCGACGAACTCCTCGATCCCGTAGCGGGTGACCTCGCCGTATTCCTCGGTCCGCTCACCGGTGAAGACGACGGTGAGCCCCATCTTCTTGAGGATCGCGGTGATGCGGAACAGCTCGGCCCGCAGCATCGCGTGCTCCTTGAACTGCACGAACAGCGCGTTGAGCGAGTCGAGCGAGACGCGCTTGGCGTCGACCTTCTTCACCGCGTGCTGGATCCGGGCGAGCAGCCCGCCGAGGTCGTACTCACCGACGACGGCCATCGGCCCATCGGCATCGGGCGCGGCGTCGACGAACGCCCACTTCCCCTCCTTCTCCCACTGGGCGATGTCCCAGCCGAAGCCGAGCATGTTCTTCCGCACATCGGGGACGCTGTCCTCGAAGGTGACGAAGACCCCGTTTTCCCCGCCCTGGGTGATCCCGGCGGCGAGGTAGTTCACGGCAAAGACGGTCTTCGCGCTCCCGGCGGTGCCGGCAATGAGCGTCGCCCGTTCGCGTGGAAGTCCGCCCTCGGAGATCGAGTCGAAGCCGGAGATTCCGGTCGGGGTCTTGGGGACGGTTAGCGACGGCGCGTTCTGGTTGGCGCTGCGGGTCATTGATCCAGTGATGTGAAGCCGAGCGCCGACATGACGCGCTGAGCATCCGAGAGGTCCCCGGTGACACGGCGACGCGGGGATGGGGACTCGCGAACGAGTGTAGGAGTCGTGAGGATGCGCTCGGCGTCGGCGAGCTCGGGACTGTCGAGCACGTCGACCGTCGCGCACTCTGCTCGCCCGCCGAGAAGCTCGGCGCAGATGCGCTGAAGGTTCGCCATCGCCTGGCGCGAGCGAGGGGTATCGCCCGCGACGTAAAGCGTCAGGTGCAAAGCATCCATCGGAAGGAACGGCAATGTGCGTACGGCCTCGCCAGGTAGTCTCCGGGGCGGGGCCGTACGTGCTTCTCGGGGGTGGGGGGCAAGTGTC
>DASSZC010000354.1:0-6874 GCA_035702925.1 Gemmatimonadaceae bacterium
GCCGACGTTCGTCAGGAACTCGGCAACCGAGTGGTAGTCGCCGAGGATCTTGAGCGAATAGCGGTAGGTGTCGAACTGGTCGCCCGGCACCACCGGCTGCGGCTGGATGTCGCTGACGTCGAGGCCGACGCGCCGCGCCGCCGTCGAGACCTGCTCGAGCAGCGTCGGCACTTCGTTGCCCGTCGGGACGAGCTGCCGCATCACCTGGAGGCTCTGCGCCGATCGCGCGGTCTGCTGCAGCAGCGCCTTTTCCGAGTTCTTCGACATCTCGTTCTGCGCCTTGCGGTTCCAGGCGTCGAGCGAGTCGACGTGCTCCTGGGCCGCTTGCAGCGTCTGGTTCACCGGCGTCCAGCGGAAGGTGTAGAACGCGTACACCGACGCGATCGCGGCGATGATCACCAGCGACAGAATCTTGTCGCGCTCGCTCCTGAAGATTGCCATGTTGTCCTCTACCTGACCGAGAGCGAGATCGGCACGCGCTTCACGAGCGCGCTGTCCGGCTGCTGGTACGTGCCCGTGAGCTGGAACTCGGTGACTTCCTTGCCCTCGACCGGGATGACCGTGGTCTTCACGAGCGTGACGTTCTCGAGGAAGGGCGACGCCTCGAGCGCCTCCATGAAGCGCGTCAGCGCCTGGATGTCCACCGTGTTGCCGACGATCTGCAGCTGCACCGGCTGGGCGGCCGCGGCACTGTCCGCGTTCTCACCCTTCTTGTGGCGCGCCGCGGGGGCGCTGGCATCGGGAGCACCCGAGACGTTCGTCTGCTGCAGCGACGTGAGCCAGGTGTAGGGCGGGAGCGCGCGACTCACTTCGTCCATCACGTGCGGCCAGACGAAGCGGTTGTTGTCGATGACCTTGATGATGTTCAGCTGCCTGACGACGGAGTCGCGCTGCGCCTGTGCCTTGCGGATGCTCTTGACGACGACCGCGTACTGGATCGAGTCCTTCACCGCGCGGCGTTCCTTGTCCTCGAGGCTCTTCTGGCGGGTCAGCTGCTGGGTGTACAGCGCGCCGATCGCCGCCGCCGCGAGCACCCCGCTCGCGACCGCGCCGAGAAGGAAGGGATCGGTCACCTTCGACGCGAAGCCGCGGAAGGCGGCCCCGATGTCGACACCGCCTCCGCCGCCCTTGGCCTTTCCTTTCTTCCCCGAACCGGGGAGAAGATTGATCTCGATCATGCTTGTCGCCGGTGGGATCAGGCCGCGCTGCGAAGCGCGAGTCCGATGGGTAGCATCATGAGGGGGGCGATCTCGTCGGTGACGAGCGACCCGAAAGCACCGTCACGGACCTTGAGATTCGCGAGCGGGTTCGCCTGCTCGACGCGAATGCGCAGCCGATTGGCGAGCGCCTCGTTCAGTCCGGGGATCCGCGCGCCGCCGCCGCAGGTGTACACCGAGCGGATCTGGCCCGTGCGCGCCGAGGACGCGAGGAAGGCCGCCGCGCGCTCGACGCCGACAGCGATCTCTTCGCCGCGGCTCTCGATCACCGCGTCGAGGTGCGGCGAGCGGTCGTATCCCTGGAGGAGCTGGTCCGCTTCGTCGACACCGAGTCCGCGCTCCCGCTGCAGGTCCTCACGGAAGCGGCGCGTGCCGACCGTGATGTCGCGGGTGAGGATCGGCACACCCTCGTCGAGGATGTTGATGTTCGTGACTTCGTGGCCGATGTTGACGAGACCGACGATGCCGGTCATCGCGTCGGGGTGACTGAGCTCGAAGGCGTTGTGCAGCGCGAAGGCGTCGACGTCGACGAGCGACGGGGCCAGCCCGGCGTCGGTGAGGATGCGAAGCTTGTTCTCGACCAGCTCGCGCTTGGCCGCGACGAGGAGCACCTGCATCTCGTCGCCGCCGGCGTCGGGATCAAGGATCTGGAAGTCCAGCTCGACCGACTCCATGTCGAAGGGGACGTGCTGCTCCGCTTCCCAGCGCATGAGCTCACGGGCCTGCGCTTCCTTCACGCGCTCGATCTGGATCTTCTTGATGATCACATCGCGGCCGCCGACGGCGGTGACGACGTTCTTCTGCTTGACGCCGGCGGCGGACAGCGCGCCGCGGACCGCGTCGGAGACGATGCCCGGGTCCATGACTTCGCCCTCGACGATCGCATCAGCGAGCAGCGGAGTGATCGCGACCTTCACGAGCTCCGGCTGTTTCTTGGAGTGATCGACGACTGCGACCTTGATCAGCCCTGAGCCGATATCGAGCCCGACCGTCGTCTTCTTGCCACCGAAGAGCGCCATGGATGTAGCTGGGAAAGAGAAGCACCGCGGGACACTGTGACCGGAGTAGCGGTCGTTTCTACCGAACACACGAGCCGGGCGGCAAATGGTAACAGGGGAAAAACAAGCGGCGCGCCCGATCGTCCGGGCGCGCCACTCGCTTCTCCGGCGAGCCTTACGCTCGCCGCGTGCTGCCTACCACATCTCCGCCCAGGCCCGCTTCTTCGCGGGGACCAGTCGCGCCGAGCCGTGCAGCGCGGTCTCGATGGCGCACTTGGAGTACTGGAAGGTGACGTTACCGAGAATGTCGTTGGTGGTCGCGCTGATGCTCGCGTTTCGCGCCATCGCCGCGCCGTAGATGTTCGCGCTGCCATTCGACTTGGTGAACTGGTCGCGGACGATGATCATCCCGTACCAGTCGAAGCTGCCGTTGACATAGAGGCTGCCGTCGACAAGGAGGATCCCCTGCCCTCGCCCCTGGCTGAGGTGCACGTCGGTCGAGACGTAGATGATCGGCATGTAGGTCTGGCACTTCGTCACCGCCGTGAGGTCGCGCAACGGCTCGCCCCAGTTGGTGGGGATGGAGGTATTGCACCGCGTTCCGTCCGCGGTGAGGACGGGAAGAACGGTGCCCGGATCCCCACTCAGCTTGATGTCCGCGTTGGCGACCAGCGTGTTCCAGCTCTCGTCGCCGTACTTCACGTACGTGCCGTCGGTGCCTGCATTCGGGTCGGCGTAGGTGGGCGGCGTTCCGATCGTGTTGCTGGTCTTCTGGACCGTGAGCGTCGACGCGGGACCATAGGCGACGGCGGTGGTATCGCGCCCCGGGAAGTCGGCGCAGTCCCACCCGGTCGGGTTCACGTTGGTGCCGTAGACCTGCGAGCTGCCCTTGATGGTGCCACCGCCGGCGAGGGTGAGCGCACCCCCGTACTTGATCGCCGGGTATGCGAGGCGAAGCACGCTGCTCGTGCGGCGCCGGGTTTCGAGCGGGGTGTTCACCCCGGCCGCCCCCTCGGACACCACCCAGTACGTGAGGTCGTTGGCGCGCGTGATCCGCACCTTCGAGCTGCCGCCGTCGCCGGTGGTGTAGTTGAACGTCGTATCCTTGCCGACCTTGATCGCCAGGTTGAGCGCCTGGTCCCATTCGGCCATCGTCTTGTTCAACCCGTATTCGGCCGACGTGAAGGCGCGCTGCGCGACGAGCGAGTTGCGCCCGATCTTGAAGTCCTGGTTCGAGGCGAAGAAGGCACCGGCGATCAGGGCGCCGATCACGACGATGGCGAACATCGCCATCGCCAGCGCCATCCCCTCGCGGTTGTTCCTGTATAGCGTACGCATGGTGCGTTGTCTCCCGCGTTAGGCGCGCGCCGGCTACTGCCGGTTCCGCAGCGCGATGGTGACCTTCATGTAGTCGCTGTACGGCTTCGACTTGCCCCCGCCGAGGGCGACCGCGCCCTGCGTCTGCCCGTGGATGAACAGCTCGACACGCGCGACGTCCGCCTTGTTCGTCGTGATCGCGCCAGTCGAGTCGCGGTAGACGAAGCTCACGCCGCTGTTGATCGTGTCGTTCGGGACGTATGGCTTGTACGGGCCGGAGACCGGCTGCACCGCGTCGCAGGACGAGCCGTCGCCGCGGCACTCGCGATAGCCCATCCACCAGAGCCCGTCCGAGGCCGACTTGTAGATCGAGTATTTCACCCCGCGCGCCATCCGGAGCGGCGCGCCGTCGATGATGGTCGTGCTGAGGGGGGTCGTGAAGTTGTAGATGTACCGGTACTTGCCCGCATCGGTCGCGAGGTCGGTGAACGACGTGCAACCAACGGTCGTCGAGTCGATCGAGGCGATCGTATAGGGCACCCAGTCGTCGTCCTGGTTGCCCGCCGCCCTGTCGTCGAGGATGATGATGACATCGCTGACCTTGGGACGCGTCAGGAAGGTCGTGAAGTACCGCCCGTTCGCGAGGTTGATGGGCGGAATGGTGACGCTGCTCCCGCCATGTGAGCAGATGAGTCCACTGCCGATGTTCCCGCGCACGTCGAGCGACGAATCGCTCATGTTCAGGATGTCGCCACCGACCGACGACACACCGCGAACGTCGACCGGCACGACGGCCGCTGCCTGGCGGATCTGCGATCGGGTGTCGATCACCTCGGTCGCGCTGCGGTAGAACTGCTGCTGCCGCATGACGACGGTCATGATGCCGGTGGCGACGATGCCGAGCAGCACCAGCGCGACCATGATCTCGACGAGGGAGAGACCGCGGCGCGGGCTCACGTTCAGATTCGATCGCATGGGTACTCCGTGATGAATCGCTGGAACTTCTCCTTGCCGCGCACCATGTACACGATGGAGTCCTTGACCAGCAGCATGTGGCTGCCGGAGGTGCCGGTGATCTTCCAGAACTCCCTCACGTTCCGGGTCTTCACGCCCGCGGCCGGACCCGAGGAGTCCTTCATCGCGACGCAGTTCCCGGAGCGGATGCGCTCCATCCGCGAGTAGGCGATCGTCGACGCCACGGACTGGTGGACGGCGCCAGTCATCTGCCTGACGACAACGCCGGCCGTCGCCGCCAGGCCGAGAATCCCGATCGAGAGGATGACGATGGCGACCATCACCTCGACGATGGTGAAGCCGGCACGCGCCTGGGCGCGCGCGTCATGCTGCCGCTGGTTGTTCATCTGGCACATCCATGTCGATTGACGAGGCCGATCGGCGAGATGCAGAGCGAGTCGACCAATGCATTCCGCTTGAACTTCACGATGTTGCCGGAGTTGGACGTCATCCCTCGGCCATCGAACGCAATCGAAATATTCGGAGAGACGACCGTCACCCCGAACTGCCGGGTGAGATAGACGGTGGTTCCCTTGTTCGTCTCGACCGCGCCGTTGAAGGTCGTCATGCGCATCGAATCGCCTTCGACGTAGAACTTCGACTGGCGACCGGTCGCGATCGCCGCGGCGCGCGCGGCCGCGAGCTTCGCGGCGATACCATCCTTTGCCGAACGCATCTGGTTGCGGTCGTTCATGTGGCCCATCTTCGGAAGCGCCATCATCGCGACGATCCCCATGATCGCCATCACGATGAGAATTTCGACGAGAGTGAAGCCTGGCTTGCTCTTCTGCATTGCTACCTCGGGGTGTTCGCCGCGCCCCTTCAACGCGCGATCGGTGCCAACGGTCAACTGCTGCAAGATCAAGCAGTTACCCGTAGACGACCAAGACCGCACCCCGCAAAAAGTTGCGGAGTTGCAACTTCGTTGCGATCGTCGGGCGCTACTCCAGCCCGTACTCGCGGATCTTGTAGAGGAGGGCGCGGTGGGAGAGATCGAGCAGCTGCGCGGCGCGGGTGCGGTTCCCCGCCGTCCGCTCGAGCGCCTGGGCGATGAGCTCGCGCTCGAGCGATTCGGTGCGGCGCTTCACCGAGAGGTCCTGCGCCGCGCCGGGGTGACTGCCGTTAGGCGACGCGGCCGCCGCCGGCGCCTGCCCCAGCTCGGCGGGGAGCTGCGCGGCATCGATCCGTGCATCGTCGGTGAGGACGAGGGCGCGCTCGATGACATTCTCGAGCTCGCGCACGTTGCCGGGCCAGCCGTACTCGAGGAGCGTGCGCATCGCCGCCGCGGTGATCACCGGCGCGGGCATCCCGAGCCGCGCGGCGTGCGCCACCGCGAAGTGCTTCGCCAGGTCGGCGATGTCCTCGCGCCGCTCGCGCAGCGCGGGGAGCCTGAGCCGGACCACGTTGACGCGGTAGTAGAGGTCCGCGCGGAAGCGCGCCGCCGCGACCTCGGCCTCGAGATCGCGTGAGGTCGCGGCGACGACCCGGACGTCCACCGTTCGCGACGCATTGTCGCCGACGCGGCGGATCTCACCCTCCTGCAGCACGCGAAGGAGCTTCACCTGGAGCGGAAGGGGGAGCTCCCCGATCTCGTCAAGGAAGATCGTCCCGCCGTGCGCTTCCTCGAAGAGTCCATGCCGGTCCTGCGACGCGCCGGTGAAGGCACCGCGCGCATGACCGAACAGCTCACTCTCCATCAGCGCCTCGGGGATCGCGGCGCAGTTCACCGGAACGAAGGGCGCCGGGGCGCGCGGACTCGACGAGTGCACGAGCCGCGCGATGAGCTCCTTCCCTGTTCCACTCTCCCCCGTGACGAGCACCGTCGACGGATGCTTCGCCACCTTGCGGGCGACAGCGACGACGTCGCGGAGCGCCGCGCTGTGCCCGACCACACCGTCAGCGCCGCGAAGGGCGCCGAGCTCCTCGCTCAGCCGCGCGACCTCGTTGCGCAGGCTCTCCCGCTCGATCGCCTTGCGGATCACGAGCTGCAGCTGGTCGGCACGGAAGGGCTTCGAGATGTAGTCGTAGGCGCCGCGCCGGATCGCCTCGACCGCCGCTTCATCGTCGCCGTACGCGCTCATCATGACGACGAGCGCGCGACCGGCCGCCGCGCGGTACCTGTCGAGGAAGGTCAGCCCATCCATCCCCGGCATCCGCACGTCGCAGACGACCAGCGTCGCGTCGGCGGCGGCGAGGCTCGCCAGCGCTGTCGCGCCGTCAGCTGCCGCCTCGACCTCGTGGCCATCCTCGCGCAGGATGAGCGAGATGGTGTGACGAAGTCCCGGCTCGTCGTCGACAACGAGAATGCGCATCCGTGCCTAACGCGCT
>DASSZC010000563.1:0-2261 GCA_035702925.1 Gemmatimonadaceae bacterium
GCGCGTCTCCTCGAGGTGCTCGAGCAGCTCCTCGACGCGCGGATGAAGCTCGGGCGCCTTCGCGTCAGCCATTGGTACCTCCCGCGTAGCGCAGCACCGCGACGACGTGGCAGACGCTCCCCGTCGCGACGAAGAGGTGCCAGATGGAATGCGCATACCGCACGCGCTGGTCGACGACGAAGAACACCACTCCCGCCGTGTAGGCGAGCCCGCCGGCGAGGAGCCAGAGCAGCCCGGTCGGGCTCACCCGCTCGAGCAGCGGCTTGATCGCGATCGCTCCGATCCACCCCATCACCAGGTAGACGATCGTCGACAGCCGGTCCCAGCGTATGCCTAACGTCGCCTTCATCACGATCCCGGCGATCGCCAGCGCCCAGATCACGATGAAGAGCGACCACCCCCATGGCCCGCGGAGCGGGCCGAGAAGGAAGGGGGTGTACGTGCCGGCGATGAGCACGTAGATCGCCGAGTGGTCGATGATCCGGAAGACGTGCTTGACGCGGCGCCCGGGGAGCGCGTGGTAGAAGGTTGACGCCGCGTAGAGCAGGATGAGCGAGATCCCGAAGACGACCGCCGACATCACGCGCCAGTGATCCCCGTCGCGCGACGCGGCGAGGATCAGGAAGGGAAACATGACGATGCTTCCGAGGAGCCCCAATCCGTGCGTGACGCTGCTCGCGATCTCCTCGCCGAGCGACTGCGATCGCTTCGGTGGAGGGGCGGGCGCGGTCACGCGATGACCGTGTTCGGTGGAAGTCCCTCGAGGAGGACCATCCTCGTCGCCGCGGCCGATTGGCGCATCGTCTTCGCCTTCGCGTATTCCGTCGACGACCACCACGACTTCGCGCGCTCGACGTCGGGGAACTCGAGGAGCACGAGCCGCGTCGGCTTCCAGTCCCCCTCGAGCGTCTCGGTCCGACCGCCGCGGGCGATGTACTTCCCGCCGTACCTGGCGATCGAGGACGGAGCGAGCGTCTTGTACTGATCGTACAGGGCGGCGTCCTGCACGGTGATGTCGACGACGACGTAGGCTGGCATGGGCGGTCAGGGAATGCGCGTGCTGTACAGCGAATCGAGTATTCGCATGTACGCGGCGACCGGCGGCATCTTCAGCGCCGCGCGCCGCTTGTCCACGTTCGCCGAATCGGCGATCGGGTTCAGCTTGAATCGCCCGTTCACGATCGACGCCTGCGTGCCGTAGACCTGCGGCTGTCCGCGCTGCACCGCGACGCGATCGGTGAGCAGCGCGACCTGCTGCCCCTCTGCTTCCCCCGCGGCGTACGCCTTCTCGATGAGGGGGAGCACCTTCGCCTGGAACGCGGTATCGGGGGAGTGCTGGACGATCAGGAACGCCGCGCTTTCGGCATCGCCCCCGACCAGCGAGCGTCCCGGCCAACCCCGCTCGGCGACGATCTTCTTCAGGAAGCCGGTATTGTCGGCGTCGACGTCGGCCATCAGGCGAAGGTCGGTCGTGTCCTGATGATGGCCGGCGAGAAAGACCTCGCGGACGGCCTGGTCCTGTCGGCCGCGGGAGATGAGCGCCGCGCGAAGCGCCTCGTCGCGCTGAGGAACGGGGATCGTCCCGGCTTGCGCGTGCAGGATCGCCGGGATGGCGAAGGCGAGGACGAGGACGAAGTTGCGGTACATCGGCTGCTCCCTGACGGTGACGCGGGAAAGATAATCGCTGCTCCCTGCGTACCGCCGGGCGTGGCCGCTCGTTCCGCGAATCAGGAAACCATGTTGTCGGCGATCCGGCGGCCCGCCCAGATACCGAGCCCGGTGCCGATCATCGAGACGACGAACGCGGTCATCATCCCTTCCTGGCTGCCGATCCACCAGCCGACCGAGCTGCCGAGAAAGGCGCCCAGCGATCCGCAGATCTTGGTCATGCTCATCGTTCCCGCTCCGCTCGAGAGGCGTTAGGCGGGCTCAGGCAGCCGCCTGTCCCGTCCCTGTATGACGATCGGCGCGGTGCGAAGTTCACGTTCGCGATCCCCCTTGCGCGAATTGCCAGGGCCGTGTAAACATATGGCGCGCGCCTGACGATCCGGCGCCTGCCTAACGGCCGCCGCTGGCCGACCAGGACACAACCCGTAGAGAATCGACCCGGCTGCCCACGCGCCGGGCCGGAGAGCACTTCAATGGCGGCGCCGCGCTCCGCGATCGCCTGATCAGCACGGCCGATGACCTCGGCGCCGCCGGCTACGACACGCAGTTCGGCGCCGGCCGGATCAACAGCTATCGCGCGGTGACCGGCACCA
>DASSZC010000416.1:0-6283 GCA_035702925.1 Gemmatimonadaceae bacterium
CGAGCCGTCGCTGTAGCCGAGCTTCAAGCCCACCGGCGCCGGCATCCCGCCGATGTTCTCGAGGGTGACGTCATAACCGCCCTTCACCCGCTTTACCTCCCGCACTCCCACGTCGATGTAGCTGTTCTCGAAATACCACGCGTTCCAGAACCAGTTCAGGTTCTCTCCCGCGAGGTCGTTGAAGCTGTTGAAGAAGTCCCAGGGGATCGGGTGCTTGCCGTGCCAGCGGTCCATGTAGCCGTGCAGGGTCTTCCGGAAGGTCTCGTCGCCGAGGAGCTCCTTCAGGGCGAGATAGCCTAACGCTGCCTTGCCGTAGGCGTTGTTTCCCCAGCCGGATGACATCACGTCTTCCGGCGTGATGATCGGCAGGTCCGACACCGGCGACGGGTCGCTGATCCAGCCTTGCACACGGAAGTCCTTGAAGAAGTCGCGCGCCTTCGCCGGCCCGATATCGGCCTCGTTGACCAAATACTCCAAGGTCGTCGCCCACCCCTCGTCCATGAAGGCATAGCGCGTCTCGTTGATCCCCATGTAGAAGGGGAAGTACGTGTGCGCGATCTCATGCTCGGCGACGAACCGGGAGAACACCGTGTCCTTGTAGCTCTCGTCGTTGGCCATCATCGGGTATTCCATCCCGGCGAACCCCTGGACCACCGTCGTCTTCTCGTACGGGTACGGGACGCCAGGCCAGTTGTGCGAGAGCCAGTCGAGCGAGTGCCGGGCGTACCGCGCCACGTGATGGTAATCCATCGACGTGTCGGCGAATGCGGCGTGCGCGCTGGCGCGCCGCCGCGTCGCGTCGTCGACCACCACGCTCGTCGCGTCCCAGTCATAGTGGTCGCTGATCGCGAACGCCATGTCGGGGATGTCGCGCGCCGAGAAGTGCCAGCTGTTCACCGGCTGCTGCGCGGTGACCCGCTTCGCGGCGAGGTCCTCCCTCGTCGCGACGTGCACCGTCGTGTCGCTGGTGAGGGAGGCCTGGTAGCGCTCGACGATCGCCGGCTGCAGCACCGCAGCGGCGTTGCCTAACGTTCCCGTTCCCCAGACGACGTAGTTCGCCGGCGCGTTGACCGTGACGTCGTAGTCGTTGAAGTCGCTGTAGAACTCCTGCGACCCGGTGAACGTCATCGTGTCCCAGCCGTTGTAGTCGTCGTAGACCGCGACGCGCGGGTAGAAGTAGGCGAGGAAGAACGTCGTCGAGTCGATCATCCCTTCGCGCCCGCTCTCGCGCGAGAGGTCGTAGTGCCAGTCGAAGGTCAGGCGGATCGAGTCGCCCGGGAGGAGCGCGGACGGCAGCGTCATCCCGTGCACGGTGAAATACCGCGCTTCGTTCCCCCAGTCGAAGGGGGCACCGTTCACCGTCACGCGATCGACGTGCACTCCCGACGTGATGGCCAGCGAGTCCTCACTCCCATTGCGCGGTGCGCCTGGCTTGTGGTTGTTGAGGAACAGCTTGATCGCGAGCCGCTTGAGCGAGTCGGGGCTCGCGTTCCAGTAGGTGATCGCCTCGCTCCCGCGGATCGTGCGGCTCGGCGGGGCGGCGTTGATGGTGATGTCGTAGCGGCCATGGTTCTGCCAGTACTTCGGACCGGGCCGACCGTCGGGCGAGCGCGTGCCTTTCGCGTAGGCCTGCTTGATCGCCCGCGGCAGGTAGAGCGACGGTGCCTGGGCGGCGAGCCGGTGGGGGACGACCACGGACAGCCCCAGTGCGAGCAGCACCGCGGCCATCCCTGACTGCCTGACGTTTCCTGCCCACACGATCGTGGCGATCATTTCACGCTCTCCCACAGCTGGTTCTTGCGGTTGGTGTCGGGGAACGACCCATCGGGATCGATCTCGACCTTCGTCACCGCCGGCCGCGACGCGACGCGAACGACCTGGCGCCGCGCCCCGCTGAGCCACGTGCTCACCGGCAGCTCGACACGCTCGACGCTGCCGTCGCCGCGCGTCACCGTCAGTCGCACCGGCATCGGCGCGAGCCCGCGGTCCTCGATGGTGATCGACGTCGAGTCCCCCGACGTCTGCACCGATGCTATCGCCTGATCCAGCGGCCACGGCTCGTAGAACCAGCTCTTCCAGAACCATGACAGATCGCGGCCGGCGACGTCGCTCACGGTGTTGAAGAAGTCGTACGGATACGGATGCTTTCCGTTCCAGCGCCGGCCGTATTCGCGATAGGCGCGATGGAAGGTCTCCTCGCCGACGACGCCCCGCAACGCGGCCAGCGCCTGCGCGGTCTTGTCGTAGAACATGATGAAGTAGAGGCCCTGCGGATACATGTCGCCATGCCACATCAGCGTCATGTCGTGCCCACTGCGCGCGGCGCGGAGATAGAGCTCGCGCTGTCCCGGCTCCGAGTCCCCCGGCCGTCCTCCCGTGCGCGGCTCGCCGTAAAGCGCGCGCATCCCCTGCGCGACGTCGAACTGGGTGAACCCTTCGTCCATCCACGGATAGCGCGTCTCGCTCGACCCGACCTGCATCGGGAACCACATGTGCCCCGTCTCGTGCATCAGGTCTCCGGCGAGCGACAGTGTGTCCGCCCACGGCTGCATCACGGTGACCATCGGATATTCCATCCCCCCGCTCTCGAGCACCCCCTCCATCGAGGTCATCGCCGGCCACGGATACTTCCAGAGATACTTTGACAGCTGCTCGATCGCGTCGCGGGTGAAGCGCGCCCCGCCCAGCGGCCACGCCGCCGCCGGCTGGCTGCGACGATAGAAGCTGTAGATGTCCACGGTGTCGCGTTCGGCCAGCGCCCGCGTCGCGTCCCAGACATAACGGTCGCTCGTTCCCCAGAAGAAGTCGCGAACGTCAGGCGCGGTGAAGTGCCAGGTCGCGGTGCTCCCCTTCCCGGCGAACGCCGCGCCTGCGCCCTTCCCCGGCTCGATGACGTGGACGACCGCGCCCGTGCGCCGCGCCTCGGCGAGCTTCGCGCGCGCGCTCGCCGACAGGACCTCGCCTGCGTTCTGCAGTGTTCCGGTCGCGCCGATCACCCATCCCCGCGGCACCGTCAGGCGGACGTCGTAGTCGGCGTGATCCATGTAGAACTCGGCGCCGAGCAGGTACTGGTCTGCGACCCAGCCGTTCACGTCGTCGTAGACCGCGACCTGCGGATACCAGTACCCGGCGAAGTAGAGATGCTCCTCTCGTCCCTGACGCCCGTCCGAGGGGGACAGCGGCGGCTCGTAGCTCCAGGCGAAGTCGAGACGGATGCTGTCGCCAGGCAGGAGGGGCGCGGCGAGCTGCAGCCACAGCACGGTGCCGTCGATGATGTACCCGGTCTCCGCCGACTGCGGTCGCTTTCCAACGGAAGTAATCGGCAATGCGGCCGGTCCGATCGAGCGCTCGGCGACAACCCGCCCGTTCACCGCGACGCGCGACATCACCATCCCGTTCGTCACCGGCGCCGGCTGGTTGCGCGCATTCCCGGCGGCAAACGCGTTCTGCCGCAGGTGCACGGCGATCCGGCGCAGTGTATCCGGGGAATTGTTGCGGTAGACCACCCGCTCGTGCGCGATGATCCGGTGCCGCGCGTCGTCGAGCACCGCGTCGATCGAGTAGCGCGCGCGGTTCACCCAGTACTTCGCGCCGGGACGGCCGTCACGCGAGCGCGTACCGTTAGTCACGGCGCGCGAGAACTCGGGGATCTCGTAGACGGGGCCGGGGATCGGCCGGGCGGCCGTCGCCGATGGTGGGTCAACCGCCGGGGAGGGCTGGCTCTGCGCGGAAAGCGAGTTCGCGGTGCACACCGCGAAAAGGATCGTAGCGGCCGTGATTGTGCGCACGAATGGGAAGTCGAGAGCGTGGCGGGTTCGCATCACTTTCCAAGCTATCGCGGGTGCGGTTACACCGAGAGTGTCAGCCTCGTCGTCTTTGGTCGTGCTCTCCCTTCACGCGGACTTTCGCATGCGCACACCCATCACTGCGCGGCACCTCGTCCTGGCGTTTGCGACGGCGTGCGCCACGCGGGAGAAACCCGCCCCATCGACCGCCGACACCACCCGCCCGTCCGCCGGCAACACCCTCACCGTCGCGCATCCCGGCACGGTCATCGCGCCCCAGCAGGCGGTGCGGAAGCTGGTCGTCAACCCGCCGCCGCCGATCATGCCGGCCGACACCGTGGTGCGGGCCGACTCGAGCGGAGGCCCGCGGATGCCGGTCGTCCTGCCCCACTGGTGCGAGGGGGAGGACTGCGAAGAAACCTTCCGGGCTATCGCCTGTCGCGAGGTACAGCTTCGCGTCGCCCCCTCGGACAGCTCGGCCGTCGTCGCGGAGCTGCTTCGCGGCGACACTGTCGAGATCACGAGGCGCGATCTCCACGTCCTGCGCGCCGGACGCATCATCGTCCGCCGCCTGATCACGATCGACTCCTACACCGTCGACGGCCCGCACGGAGATGAGCAGCGGCCGCGCGACGACACCGTGCATTTCGCACCCGGCGACACGGTCTACCTCCTGGCCTACACCGGGATGGGCTCCTGGTACTGGTGGCACGCCGGCAAGGCCGAGGGGACCGAGCTCTCGTTCGCGGTCGCCGACGACGGATGGCTCGGCATCACCAGGAAGATCGACGCCGATTCGCGCGCGATCGGTCTCTCCAAGCCCCAGACAGCCGACTGGTGGCTCGTCAGGCCGCGTGTGGGCGGCACGGGCTGGTGGCGAAACGACGGCAGCTGGTCGCTGCACCCCGACACGCCGAGCATCGACGCGCCCGACTGTCCGCGACCCGACAGCGCAGCGCGCCGCTAGTCCCGGCGCGCAGTGTGCGTGGGAATCCGTTGGGTCACCCCGAAAAACGTGGATGCGGAGTACAGTATGGCCGATACAGGAAAGCAGGACCCGCTTCAGCCCGTGTTGCAGGAAGCGGAAGACGAGCTCTCGCGCCGCCTGCACGAGGCATGTGTCGCGGAATCGACCGGGCTCGCAAGCAAGACGAGCGCTGAGATCCGGGAGATCGAAGACTCCCTGCTCGCCGCCGCCGTCGCCGCTGGCCAGGCGATCGCGCTTCGCCGGCACATCCAGCAGCGCGACGAGAAGGACAACGCCCGCGATGCGAAGCTCGCCGAGGCGCGAGCCGAAGCGAGAAAGCTCGAGAAAGCCGCCGAGTCGAAGCAGGGCGCTGAGTTGAAGAAGGGCCTCGAGCCCGGACAGCCATCGCTGGTCCCCGAGCCGCTCGATCGCGACCTCCTCGGCTTGAGCTCCGTTCGCGAGTTTCGCGACAGCGCTGGCCAGCAGTGGCGCGCGTGGCCCGTGATCCCGGGGTTGACGCGCACGGGGAAGCCGCGCCAGTACCTCGGCGATATTCAGCGCGGCTGGATCTGCTTCGAGTCCCTCGACAGCCCGGCTCGTCGCCGACTGCCCTGCGCGCCCGCGCGCCTCGCCGAGACGAGGGACGAAGAGCTGGAACGCCTGCTGCGCGAGGCGATCGCCGCACCCGAGCGAAAGCCGACTCACAAGCCTCACTAGCGGCAGGGACGGGCGCGTATCTTTGGCGCGAGCCTCCGAGCTTCTGGATCCACTCTTCGATCCGCGCCATGAGCCTGTCCCATTCGTTTCGAGTCGCCGCCGTCCTCGCGCTCGCGGGTTGCGCACCGGCCGCCGTTTCGACCCCGTCGCCATCGTCCGACCTCGTCCGCCTTCAGCAGCGCGCGCAGTCCGTCACCATCACCCGCGACGACTGGGGGATCGCCCACGTCCACGGGCGCACCGACGCCGACGCGGTGTTCGGGATGATCTACGCGCAGGCCGAGGACGACTTCAATCGCGTCGAGACGAACTTCATCAACGCGATGGGACGGTTGGCCGAGGCCGAGGGCGAATCCGCGATCTACCAGGACCTGCGGATGAAGCTGTTCATCGATCCCGACACGCTGAAGGCGCAGTACGCGACGAGCCCCGTCTGGCTGCAGCAGCTCATGAGCGCGTGGGCCGATGGATTGAACTACTACCTCGCCACGCACCGGCAGGTGAAACCGCGTGTCATCACACGTTTCGAGCCCTGGATGGCGCTCACCTTCAGCGAGGGGAGCATCGGCGGCGACATCGAGAGCATCTCGATCCCGGAGCTCGCCGCCTTCTATGGCAACCACGTCGTCGGCTCGCGTGCACCGTCAGGCAGCGAGCTCGCGCTCGCCGCGCGCATCGGCGAGCCCGATCCGACGGTCTTCGTCGAGCCGACCGGATCGAACGGGTTCGCGATCGCCCCGTCGAACACGGCGAACCACCACGCCCTGCTCCTGATCAACCCCCACACCTCCTTCTTCTTCCGCTCCGAGCTGCA
>DASSZC010000381.1:0-2193 GCA_035702925.1 Gemmatimonadaceae bacterium
CTAACGGTCGACGGCGCCCCCCACCCGTTCCCGGAACGCCGCGAAGAGGGCCCGGTCCCAGCCTTCCGCCGTCTGCACCAGCTCCTCGGGATGCCACTGGACGCCGAGCATCCACCAGCCGGCGTCACCCGTCCACTCGGCGCCCTCGACGACCCCGTCCGGCGCGGTGGCGGTGACGCTCAGCCCGGGCGCCACGCGGTCGATCGCCTGGTGGTGCGAGGAGTTCACGGCGATCGCCCTCGCGCCGATCGCCGCGGCGAGGCGCGAGCCGCTGGCGATGGCCACCTCGTGTACGCGGGTGGTGCGCGCGTCGGAGCGGTCGTGCGTCGTGCTCGATGGCCGCTCGCTCGGAAGGTCCTGCACGAGGGTGCCGCCGAGTGCGACGTTCGCGACCTGCAGCCCGCGACAGATCGCCAGGACGGGGAGCCGCGCCTCACGCGCGGCGGCGAGAAGGGCGATCTCCGCACGGTCGCGCGCATCGTGCGGGTCACCCGTCCGCTCGTGGCGTGTCGCACCGTAGCGCGCGGGGGCGACGTCCTCGCCACCGGTGAGGACGAGTCCATCGACGCGGGCGACGATCTCGGCGAAGCCGGTGTCGAGCGGGGCGACGATGAGGGGAATCATCCCCGCCGCGGCAAGCGCGTCGGCGTACGCCTCGTTGAGGCGGACGCGCGGGAGGCCGCGGATCATTTCGCTGGTGGCGGTGACGGCGACGATCGGCTGACCGGTCATGGACGCGAAAAACGTTGCGGGAGTGTGTGGCTGGCCTGTATCGTACACCCCCGGCACCTGCCTCGGCGAGTGCCGCGGAGCGCCGCCGCTGGCCTCCAACTCCGACTCGCTTGGCGTCCCCTTCGTACATGTTCGAAAACCTCCGGCGGTCGCTGCGCGATCTGCTCGACTCGCATCCCGGGCATGGTGATCTGGGACCATCGCTCGCGCAGATGCGCGAGACGCTGGTGCAGGCGCGCGTCGGGCTGGCCGACATGCGTCAGGGGATCGAGGGGACGCGGCTCTCGCTGACGGCGAAGCAGCGGGAGCTGGAGACGGTGCAGCGGCGAAAGGCGCAGGCGACGGCGATCGGCGATGCGGAGACGGTGCGTGTCGCCGAGCGCTACGAGGCGGAGCTGGTGTCTCGGATCGAGGTGCTGGCGCGCAAGGTCGCGGTGCAGGAGGACGAGGTCGCGCTCGGCGAGCGCGAGGTGAGCGAGATGACCGCCGAGCTACGCAAGGCGATCGGCGGGGTGCCGCCGGTGCCGGGAGTGGCGGAGGATCCGCTGGCCGGCGCGGAGAGCGCCGCGCTCGACGAGCTGTCCTCGCTCGAGCGATCGCGGACTCGCGCGGCGCGCGATGCGCACGCCGAGGAGCGACTCGCCGAGTTGAAGCGCCGGATGGGCAAGTAGCCCACCGACCGAGATTGCGCCTCGCTCGCTCGCTCCCGGCCGCCGGGTTGATCGCCGCCTGCGCGGCCCTGCCGCTCCATGCGCAGGACGTCCTCGGGGAACCCGTTCCCTGCTCGGGACAGACCGTCAGCGACATCATCATCCATACGAAGCCCCCAGCGTTAGGCGACCTCTCGAAGCGGTCGCGGGTGGCGGTGCAGCTGGTGCGGGCGATGCACGCGACCACCAAGCCGCAGATCGTGCGCCGGCTGATCATCCAGGGGGTCGGCGCGCAGTGCCGGGAGCTGGCACGGGCGGAATCGGAGCGCATCCTCCGCGCGCAGCCGTTCATCGCCGAGGCGACGATCACCCCGCACGCGATGCCCGACGGAACGGTCGTGCTCGAGGTCGTGACCGTCGACGAGCTCGAATGGCTGGTCGACCTCGGGGTGAAGGGAAGCAGCCCGTTCGTGAATCGCTTCAAGCTGGGCAACGCGAACATCGCCGGTGAGGCGATCGCGCTGCAGGGCACCTGGTCGGCGGCGAGGGGTCCGTACCGCGACACCTTCGGCGCGAGGTTCATGGACTACCAGCTGCTTGGCCGGCCGTACCAGCTCATGCTCTCCGGAACACGCCGGCCGTTAGGCGGCGAGTGGACGGCGCTCGCCGGCCATGCCTTCCTCACCGACCTGCAGCGGGTGGCCTGGCGCACGGCGACGGGTGAGCGCTCGGAGTACATCCCGCTGCTGCGCGAGGCGGTCGATGCGCCCTCGGTCCGGATCCAGCGCTCGTTCACCGACATCGGCGGGAT
>DASSZC010000263.1:0-3958 GCA_035702925.1 Gemmatimonadaceae bacterium
ACTCTCGCTGCTTCGAAACCCCAGTCATTTCGTCCCCGACTCTCGCTGCGTCGAAAACCCCAGTCATTTCGTCCCCGACTCTCGCTGTTTCGAACCCCCGTTAGTCAAACGCTTCGCCCCCGCGAAGCCCGTTATCTTCAATCGAATGTCCGCCACTCTCGTCGAACCCGCAGCACCCGCGTCCCCCGTCCCTCATCACTGGGGCACGGATGCGCTGCTGGTCCTGATGGCCCTGATCTGGGGTGTCAACTTCATCGTCGTGAAGGTTGGCGCCCAGCTGCTGCAGCCGCTCGCCTTCAACAGCGGGCGCGTCACGATCGCCGCCGTCACGCTCGTCCTCATCGTCCTCGCCATCCGCGAGCCGTGGCCTTCGCGGAGCGACAGTGTCCGCCTGCTCGCCCTCGGTGTGCTCGGCAACGGGCTCTATCAGTGGTTCTTCATCGAGGGGATCTCGCGGACGCGGGCGGGTGACGCGGCACTCGTCCTCGCCGCGGCGCCGGCGCTGATGGCGATCATCGGACGGGTGCTCGGCGTCGAGCGGGTCACGCGGCGGAGGGTGCTCGGCATCGGCGCCTCGCTCTTCGGGATGGCGCTCGTCGTCTTCGGAAGTGGCAAGGCAGATCCGGCGACGACGCGCGACGTCGCGACGCTCGCCGGGAACATGCTCGTCCTCGCCGCGTGCGTCTGCTGGGCGCTGTACACCGTGCTGCTCAAGCCGTACACCGAGCGCGTGCCGGGGATCTCGCTCTCGGCGCTGACGATGGTCGGCGGTGCAATCCCACTCGTCCTGGTGTCGATGCGCGACGTCGCGGCGACACCGTGGACGGCGCTGCCGGTCAGCGCGTGGGGCGCGCTGCTTTACAGCGGGCTGCTCGCGCTCGCCGTCGCCTACCTGTTCTGGTACCGCGGCGTGCGCGTCCTCGGCCCGACGCGGAGCGCGATGTATTCCAACTTGCAGCCGGTGGTCGCCCTGATCGTCGCCTGGATCGCGTTAGGCGAGAAGCCGACGGTGGTCCAGGTCCTCGGCGCGGTCGCGATCATGACCGGCCTTCTCCTGACGCGAACGTGAGCGCGCCGACGGTGAACGGCGCGCATCCGACGGTCGTCCTCTTCGACATCGACGGGACGCTGCTGTGGAGCGATGGCGCGGGACGTCGCGCGATCCACGTCGCGCTGACCGAGGTGTTCGGCGGGATCGGCCCGGCCGACCACCGCTTCGACGGGAAGACCGACAAGCAGATCGTTCGCGAGCTGATGACGCTGGCCGGTCATGATCATGAGGCGATCGACGAGCGGATGGACCGCGCGCTCACCATCTATGTCCGCGAGCTGCACTCGGCGCTGCGCGATCCGGCGCATCCGCCGCAGCGGCTGCCCGGCGTCCCCGAGCTGCTCGACGCGCTCGACGCGCGCGAGGACGTGATCCTCGGGCTGCTCACCGGGAACGTCGCGCCAGGGGCCGACGCGAAGCTGCGCGCGGTCGGGATCGACCCAACGCGCTTTCGCGTCACCGCTTTCGGCTCCGATCACGAAGACCGCCCCGCGCTCCCGCCGATCGCCCAGCAGCGCGCGGGGGAGCTGCTCGGTGCTCACATCGCCGGCGAGCGATTCGTCGTCATCGGCGACACCCCGGCCGACATGACCTGCGGGCGCGGGATCGGTGCGCGGGCGATCGGCGTCGCGACTGGCCGTTATGGTGTCGACGAGCTACTCTCGCACGGTGCGAACGCAGCCTTTCCCGACCTCAGCGACACCGCCGCGCTCGTCGCGGCGATCGTCGGATAGGATCGCCGCATGACCGAAACGGAGCTCAAGGCGGTCGTGGACGACCTCGCTCTTCGGCGTCACCTCGTCGAGGAGGGCGGGGGGGTGCTCGAGAAGGAGGGCTACCTCCAGGATCGCCGCTGGGATACCGAGGCCGAGAGCATTCGCGCGCGCGATCACGTGCTGCGCATCCGCGTCTTCAGCGGTCGTGCCGGCAGCGAGGCATCGCTCGAGTGGAAGGGACCGACGCGCGCCGAGAATGGCTACAAGCTGCGTGAGGAGATCAGCACCACCATCGGTGATGCCACGGCGCTCAGCGAGATGATGGAACGGCTCGGGCTCCAGGTCACGCGGACGATCGATCGCGACATCGTCCAGTTCAAGCTGCGCGGCGCGACCGTTCGCTTCGAGACGTACCCGCGGATGGACATCCTCGTCGAGGTCGAGGGAACCACCGCGCAGATCGAGGACGCGGTGGCGGTGATCGGGCTGCCGCGCGAGGCGTATACCGCGGACTCCCTCCCCGAGTTCATGGCCCGCTACGAGCGGCGCACCGGCAAGCGGCCGGTCGTCTGCGCCGCGGACCTCGACGACGAGGAGTGGTGAGCGCCGATCGTCACGGGGCGCTCGAGGGGCGCTATCCGGTCGCCGCGAGCGGGAGCTGGCGCGGCGCGGCGCTCAGCGGCGACGTCATCCTCGAGCTCCGGGCGGAGGACGTCGCCATCTCGTCCGTCGACGAGGCCAGGCGCCTTCCCCTGCCGTTAGGCACGATCGAGGGGGTGCGCTTCCGCAACGGCGAGCTGACGCTCGTCTTCCCCGATGGGACGATCACCCTCGCCGGGGAGGGAAGGCTCGCCGCCGCCGCCCGGGACATCATCGCCCGCGCCTGCGCGCCCGGCGAGCTGACGCTCGCCCTCCGTTCCCTCGGCTCCCACCGGCGCGGCGCCGACGAGCTGCAGCGTCGCTGGTTCGAGCCGTTGATCACGGCGCGCCGGAAGCTCGACCGCGCAGTCGATCCCGACGCGCAGGCAGCGGCTCTCGACGCGCGCGCCCTCCTTGCCGCGTATCACGACCTCGCCCACCGCATCGCCGAGCGGTCGGCGGGGCAGGCCCCGGCCGACAAGCGCGCCCTCGAGGCGCAGATCGACGACGCGATCGCCCCGCTCGTGACCGCGCTCGATGCGCTCGAGGGAGCCGCCGTCGCGCTGAAGACATCGGCCGCCGAGGGGGCGATCACCCGCTGGCGCGAGTGGTCGGCGCTGGCGCGCGCGGTGTTCGCCGCCGCCGACCGGTCCTGGCCTAACGTTGCGCGGCTGGTCGTCGGCTGGCACCCCGGGCCGCGGCCGAGCCTCTGGCGCCGGATGCTCGGACGGGCGCGATGATCCTCGGCATCGGCATCGACCTCGTCGACGTCGCGCGGGCGCGGCGGCTGCTCGATGCAAAGGGTGAGCGCGCCCTCGCCCGGCTGTGCACCTCCGGTGAGGCGGCCTACGTCCGCGCTCACCCGTTAGGCGCCCCTTCCTTCGCGGCGCGGCTGGCGGCGAAGGAAGCAGCCTACAAGGCGCTCGCCGGAACCGACGACGCCCGCGGGATCGGCTGGCGCGAGATCGAGGTCGAGCGCGCCGAGGACGGCAAGCCATCGCTCCTCCTCCACGGGCTGGCGCGGGATCGGGCCACCGCGTTAGGCGTGCGCCGGATCCACCTCTCCCTCACCCACACCGACACCAGCGCCGGCGCGATCGTCATCCTCGAGGGGTGACGCGCCGGTGCGTCAGTCCGCGCCGTACTTGCTGAGCGTCACCAGCACCCTGCCGTCCGGGCTGGCGAACTCGCCGGCCAGCGACCCGCCGCGAACGACGAATGGAGTGTCGCGGATGAAGGTGTCGGCGGGGTGGTCGAAGTAGACGGTGTCGTTGCCCTGCCGCCACGTCCCGGCCAGGCTGTCATCGATCTTCTCCCCGCCCGTGATCGTCGCCGGGATGACCAGCCGGCCCGTCGTGGTGTGGTCGGCGCCGAGCGTCATCGTCAGCGACGCGCCGAGCGCGAGGAGGTCGACCGCCGGACCACCGGACGAGAGGCTGAACGTCGTCGCGTGGTAGCTGCCGGGGACACCGGGGACCGGAACGGCAGGGTCGTCCGCGCAGCCGCCCACGATGGCGAGGATGGCGGCGGCGAACAGGAAGCTCGAGCTGCG
>DASSZC010000359.1:0-3247 GCA_035702925.1 Gemmatimonadaceae bacterium
GTGACGTTGACGTTGATCCCGTCGGCGATCAGCCGGCGGCAGGCCTCCGCGCCCTGGGCGGTGCCGGGGACCTTGATCATGACGTTAGGCCTGTCGACGGTCTTCCAGAGGCGGTGCGCCTCGTCGACCGTCGCCGTCGCGTCGTTGGCCGCCCCGGGGGAGACCTCGATCGAGACGTAGCCGTCGCCGCCGTTGGTCGCGTCGTACACCGGCCGGAAGATGTCGCAGGCGGTGCGCACGTCCGTCGTCTCGACGAGCTCGAAGCGCTCCCACGGCGAGAGCCTCGATGGCGCGGCGCCGAGCTGCTCGTCGTACGCCGAGCCCTCGGCCAGCGCCTTCTCGAAGATCGTCGGGTTGGAGGTCATCCCGGTCAGCGCATCCTCGCGGATGCGCCGCGCGAGATCACCGTTGCCGAGCATCGTGCGATCGATGTAGTCGAGCCAGAGCGATTGCCCGGCATCGTGAAGCGCCTGGAGTCGTGGGGACGTCATGTTTGGTAAGGCTGAAAGATGAGCGAGCGCCGGGGTTCAGCGACCGGTGCGCCAGTTCGGCACCGCGTTCCACGCGCGCGGATCGAACACCGCGTCGACCAGTGGCGGATCGACCCGAATGTCCTCGTACCGCTCGATGAAGTTCGGCTTGCCGTCGACGAGAAAGACGACCTCGGGCGCGATCCAGCCGCCGCCGAGCGCTCGATAATTGTTGAAACGGATCTCGCTGGTCTTCGTCGTGTCGCGATCCGGCTGGAGGAGCCGGACGAAGAGCAGCCGCTGGCGATCGACCCAGAACTGGCGGGTGCGCATGTCCCCCGCCGCCGCGCCGACGACGTACACCGGCCGTCCCTGCCACACGTCTTCGTGCATCTTCGTCAGGTCGAAGCCGAGCGACCTGATGCGCGCGAGCGTCCGCTCCGGGGGATCGGCGTAGACGTCGAAGCTGAGCACCATCAGCGGATGCACACTCGGGATCGCGCGCGTGAGCTGTCCGCCACCGATGATGAACTGCGAATCACGAACGAAGAGGATCCCGTTTCGCTGGGAGAGGGGTTCGACGTCGATCCGCAGTGCACCCGGGACGCGGAGCGCCTCCAGCCACGTCGAGGTGTCGGCCGCTCCCGAGGGGAGGTAGCGGGTATTCCGCTGCACGAAGGTCGCCGTGTGGTACCAGGACCCCGCGTACTTGCCGTGCATGGCGCGGACGAGGCCCTGTGCCGTGGTGATCGTCGCCTGTGCCGGGCCCGTCGTCGTGCCGACTGGCTTCTTCCCGCACGCGCCAAGGACCAGCACGGCCGATGCGGCGATGAGAACACGAACGGAATATTTCATGATGGCGTACGAGTCAGGGACCCTGAAAAAGACCCCCGGGACCGGGAAGGATCAAGGTTCGGGGCGCCTTGACGGGCTTCGACACGGCGATGAGAGATGAGAGAGGCTCCGATCGAGAGATGAGAGATGAGAGACGAAACGACGATTGCGGTTACCTGCACACCCGCCGTTGCCGTTGCGCCCGGCTTGTTCTCTCTTCGCTCATCTCTCGATCGCGGTATTTCTCATCTCTTATCGCCGTGTTGAACCCCGCACGCTAAGATAGAACCATGCGTCTCCCCCCCGACGCCCTCGTCAGCGGCGGAAACATCCTCGCGATGCTCGCGGCCACCGGCGCATTCCGGAAGATGGCCGAGCAGCTCCTCGCCGAGCGTGGGATCGCGAACGTCAGTCCCGAGGAGTGGTATCCCCTCGCCCCCTGCGCCGAGGTCATCCACGAGCTCGAGATGAAGATCGGCCCCAACGCCGTCTTCCGGATCGGGAAGGAAGTTCCCAGCCACATCCAGCTTCCCCCCGGACTCGACAGCTTCGAGAAGGTCGCCGGGTCGTTCGCGCCCGCGTTCGCCCTCAACCACCGCAACGCCGGAACAGGCGGGATCGAGCACGAGATCACCGGACCGGAGAGCGCGACGATCGTCTCCGGCACCCCCTACCCGTGCGATTTCGACCGCGGCGTCATCCTCGGCTTTTATCAGACGCTGCTGCACCTCGCCCCGCATTACGAGCACGACGCGCAGCTCTGCAAGAAGCGCGGATCGGCGGTCTGCGTCCATTACCTATCGCGCACCGCGCCCTGAAGCGTTAGGCACCCCGCGCCTCGCCTCCGGCGGGCGCCGTCACCAGGAGGGAGGATGCTCGGCAACCGGACAAGCGAAGAGTGGATCGCGCAGTACTCGACGAGCCATCAGCACCCGTTCAACCGCTTCTGCCACACGGTCGGGATCCCGCTGATCGCGATCTCGATCCTGCTCTTCGTTGCGGCGATCTTCGTCGCCGGATTGTGGAAGATCGCGCTGCTGCTCTTCCTCGTCGGCTGGGCATTCCAGTTCATCGGCCACGCATTCGAGGGAAAGCCCCCCGAATTCTTTCACGACTGGCGCTTTCTCTTCGTCGGACTGCGCTGGTGGTTCGCGAAGATCCGCGGGCGCGCCTGACCGTCAGGCAGCCCCGGCCAGCCGCGCCCGCGCGCGACGGGCCGAGACCTCGCTGCTGATCGCGCTCGTCACCACCGCCGCGCTCCAGGCGAGCAGCGCCGGAACCGCGAGGG
This sequence comes from Gemmatimonadaceae bacterium, assembly GCA_035702925.1. GTDB lineage: Bacteria > Gemmatimonadota > Gemmatimonadetes > Gemmatimonadales > Gemmatimonadaceae > JABFXC01. Next base: position 2,593 of record DASSZC010000359.1, read on the forward strand.
TGAGGAGCACGAACGCCCATCCGGGGACGTGAAAGATCGCGCCGAGCACCGCGAGCAGCTTCGCGTTCCCCGCGCCCGGCGAGATCCACGCGAGCAGCAGCCCCCAGGACGCCGCCGCGGCGAGCGCGAGCCGCAGCTCCCGGTGGCGCTCCGCGCTCGCCAGCGTCGACCAGACCGCCGCGGTGACGGGGACCGCGAGCCAGCCGCCGGTTGCCGTCACGAGCGCGAAGCCCGTCGTCCGGACGATGAAGAGCACGACGTCGCGTCCCCTCATTTCGGCGGCACCACGGTGAGCGACGCGGTGACCTTCGTACCGGGAAGCTCCTGCGGACGCCGCGGGAATCGCAGGGTGTCGAGCGTGCCGGCCGACCAGCTGGCGAGGCGATCTTCGTAGCGATTGCTCAGTGGATTCCCGGACTGGCCGCCGGGATACGTCCCCCACCCGCGGACCTCGGGTCCGAGCTCGACGACCATCCGCCAGCTCGCACCGAACGCCGATCCGGTCGACGGATTCAACGTCGAGGGTCCTCCCTGGATCGGGATGCCGCGCGCCGAGAGCGCGGGAAGGCGCTGCAGGTGGTTGATGTTCGCCGTTCCCACTCGATCCCACCGCCAGCGCACGTCGTCGGGCTGGCCGTAGCGTTGCTTCATGCCG
>DASSZC010000469.1:0-7154 GCA_035702925.1 Gemmatimonadaceae bacterium
TCTTCCCGCTGCTGCTCTTCGTGGCGCCGATGCTGGCGCTGGTCGGCAACAAACAGCAGATGGTCAACTGGCTGGTCGGCCATCTCGCGGCTGCGGTGCCAGCGAGCGCGATGGACCTCGTCCAGGGGGTAGTCAAGGACGTCGTTCTCAGCCCGAGCGCGCCGGCCGCGATCTCGGTCGGTGCGCTGCTCGCGGCCTACGCCGGCTCGAACATCTTCGGGGCGATGATGGGTGCGCTGAACACCGCGTACGACGTCAAGGAGACGCGCCCGTGGATCAAGCAGCAGCTCCTCCGCCTCGTGGCGCTGCTCGTCGCGGGGGTGGTGATGATCGTCGCCACCGCCATCATGCTCGGCGGCGCGCAGATCGCCGACTGGCTGGGGAACACGCTGGGGCTGAGCAGCACCTTCACGCAGCTCTGGAAGGTCATCCAGATTCCCCTCGCCCTCGCAATCCTCGTCGGCGCCGCCTGGCTGGTCTACTACTTCCTGCCTAACGTCAAGCAGCGGCCGATCCACGTCCTCGTCGGCGCGATCGTCGCGACGGTGCTCTGGGTCGTCGTGACGCTCATCTTCCGCGCCTACGTCGCGAACTTCGGGTCGTACAACAAGACGTACGGGGCGATCGGCGGGGTGATCGTGCTCCTGACCTGGATGTACCTGTCCATGCTCGTCCTCCTCGCCGGCGGCGAGCTGGCGTCGGAGCTGCACTGCGGCACGGCGCGCGCCGAGCCGGAGCGGGGCGCCAGCTACGCGGGGCGCATCGGGACGCAGGGGCGTCCGGGCGCGCCGAGCACGGAGCGCATCGAGCGCGCGCAGCCGCTAGCGGCGCGCGGTCCGGAGTAGCACGGTCGCGTCGCGGCCGAGGCCGAGCAGCGCCGCGGCGTTTCCGTCGCGGACGGCGATCTCGATCAACCCGCTCGATCCGACGAGGGCGAGCGGGGTTCCCGGCGCGACGTCGGCGTAGGTGCGGAGGACGGGGAGCCGCAGCTTCCCGACCTCGACGACGCCGCCGTGGGCGGCAAGCAGGTTCGTGACCGCGTTGCCGAAGCGGTCCACCGTTATGACGACACCTTCGATCGCTCCATCGGCGACGCGGCGAGCCTCGCGCGTGCGGCGGATCTCCGGATCGGTGACGGGCGCGCCCAGCGCGTCGACGGGCGACCCGGCGGCGAGCAGCGCGGCGGCCGGAGCGAAGACGTCGCGCCCGTGGAAGGTCGGCGCGGCCCCGGGAGGCACCGGAAGCTCGACGGCCTTCGCGCCGGCGAGCAGGAGCGCCGGTGAGAGAAGCCCGTTATCCGGCCCGACGAGGAAGCGTCCGTCGCTCTCGACGGCGAGGGGCCGCCGCGCGGCCCCGACCCCTGGATCGACGACGGCGAAGTGCACGGTGCCGGTCGGGAACTTTCGCCAGTAGCGCGCGAGCGCGAGCCGGCCGGCCTCGATGTCGTGCGCCGGGACGTCGTGCGCGACATCGACGATCACTGCCTCCGGCGATCGCGACATGAGCGTTCCCTTCACCTCGGCGACATAGCCGTCGGCGGTACCGAAGTCGCTGAGCAGCGTGATGATCGGGCGCATCTCAGACAGATCTGCGCTTCCAGCCGCCGGCGCGCCAGAGGGCCATCATCGCGACCGCGCGGCCGACGGCGGTGAGGGAGATCGTCCACCACAGCCCCGACGTCCCCCAGCGCGCGACGCTGAGGAGAGCGAGCGGGATGCGGAGGGCGGTCAGCGAGGTGGACGTGATCATCGGGGGGAAGGTCGCCCCCGCCCCGCCTAACGCGCCCTCGAGGACGATCTCCGCCGTGATGAAAAGCTGCGACCAGGCGGCGATGCGCAGGTAGCGCCCGCCCTCGGCGATCACCAGCCGGTCGCTCGTGAAGAGGCCGGCCAGCTGCTCGGCCCAGAGCGACTGCGCGACGAACACGAGGATCCCGATGACGCTGACGAAGCCGACCGACACCCACCCCGCCCGTTCGGCGCGGGCGGTGTCGCCGGCGCCCAGGCTCTGGCCGACGATCGCCGCGACCGCCGCCGCGACGCCGACGCCGATCATGAACAGCCAGCTCTCGACACGGTGGCCGATGCCTAACGCGGCGAGGGCCGGCGTCCCGAATGGGGTCGCGATGCGGGCGATCACGACGTAGATGAGGGAGAAGAAGACGCCGGTCGCCGCCGTCGGGAGGCCGACGCGGACGATCGACATGACCGCGTCCCACCGCGGCGCGCCGAGGACCAGCATCCCGCGACGGCGAAGGATGACAAGGCCGATCAGGAACACGACCCCCCTCGTCGCGAGCGTCGCGATCGCCGCCCCGCGAATCCCGAGCGCTGGAGCGCCGAGCAGCCCGAGGATCAGTACCGGATCGAGGACGAGCGTCGCGACGACCGACGTCGACAGGAGGAGGAAGGGGGTGCGGGTGTCGCCGGCTGCACGGAAAGTCGCGTCGACGACGAAGAACCCGAAGATCAGCGGCGCGCCGAACAGGTACGTTCCGAGATAGCGCTCCCCGAGCGCCGTCACCTCGTGCGGGGTCGCCATCAGGCTGAAGAGCGTCGGGAGCAGCGCGAGCCCGATCGCCGCGACCGTCGCGCCGAGGGCGAGGGCAAGGAAGAGCGCGTCCCCACTCGTCCGCGCGGCGTCCGCCGGCCGGCGCTCGCCGTGCCGCCGGGCAGCCACCGCGGTGAGGCCGACGCTCACCATCTCGGCGACGGAGACGATGAGCCAGATCCAGAAGATCGCGGCGGTCACCGCGGCGAGTCCGGCCGACCCGATTCTCGTGCCGACCCAGTACGCGTCGACCGAGGAGAAGATCGTCATCAGGAGCATCGACGCGACCGCGGGAAGCGCGACGCGGAGGATCGTCCTGCCTAACGGTCCGGTGACGAGCGACCGGCCCCCGGCGGCCGCGACGTGCTCGGCGGTGATGTAGAGCGTTCCCCCGTCGTGCGGCTCCATCGGCAGGGCGGCGGCGGAGCCGGGCTCCGCCCGCCGCGCGTCGGCCGCGCCCGGCGGGGGGAGCATCAGGCGCCGGGCGCGCCTGCTCCAGCCGCCGCGGCGATGCCGGCGGTGACGGCGGCGGCGATCCTGCCTAACGCGAGGGCCGGCGCCGAGCGCGGGTCGGCGACGACGATCGGCGCGCCGGTGTCCCCGCCCTGCGTCACGTTCGGTGCGAGCGGGATCTGCCCGAGAAGCGGGAGCTCCAGCTCGTCGGCGAGGCGCTGCCCGCCGCCGCTGCCGAACAGCGCGGTCGGCTTGCCGCAGTGCGGGCACTCGAGCCAGCTCATGTTCTCGACGATCCCGAGCACGGGTACGCCGACGCGCTGGAACATCTTCGCGCCGCGCAGCGCATCGCCGACGGAGACTTCCTGCGGGGTCGTGACGATGATCGCACCGTGCACGTTCGTCGCCTGGACGAGCGAGAGCTGGGCGTCACCGGTGCCCGGGGGCATGTCGACGAGCAGGTAGTCGAGCTGTCCCCAGTCGACGTCGCCGAGGAACTGGGTGATGATCTTCATCACGATCGGGCCGCGCCAGATCGCCGGCTGGTCGCGCTCGATGATGAAGCCGAGGCTCATCACCTTCACCCCGTGCGCCTCGAGGGGGATGATCCGGTCGCCGATGACGCGCGGCGCCTCGTTCACACCCATCATGCGCGGGATGTTGGGGCCGTAGATGTCGGCGTCGAGGATGCCGACCCTGGCGCCGCCGCGGGCGAGCGAGACGGCGAGGTTGACGCACACCGTGGACTTGCCGACGCCCCCCTTCCCGCTGGAGACGGCGATGATCCGGCCGAGCTTCGGGTAGGCGACGGGTGCCGGCACCGAACCTCGCGGCGCCTGCGCGCGCGGCGCGGCATCCATCACCGGAAGCGAACGTCCTCCCGACGGGGCGCCAGGGGCGCCTGCCATGCTGCGCGGGGGCGGGGTCGCGCCGCCGGCGGCGCGCTCGGTCGAGTCCTTCACGTCCACACGGACGTCGCTGACTCCATCGACGCGCTCGATCGCCTGGCGGATGTCGCGGACGATCGTCGCATCATCCGACGGGGAGAGGAGGACCGTTAGGCGGACCTTGCCATCGACGGTCGTGGCGAGGTCGCGGACCATCGCCGCGTTGAGCACGTCGGTGCCGGCGCGCGGGCTTGTTACCGAAGAGAGGGCGCTGACGACGCGCTCCTGGAGATTCTGGGCCATCAGAAGTCGGATCGGATCGAGGAACGGGGCGCCGCGGATGGGACGACACCCCCGCTGCTCCCCCGATCCCGCGGCACCCTGCAATTTCGCAGCGCAGCGCGAGATGCCCGAAAGCTAACGGCCCGGCGCGGCCTCCGCGCAGCGCCGATACGCAGAGCTCAGTTCTCGACGCCAGCTGGCTGCGATTCGGCGAGATAGGCGCGCGCCGCACCGACGACCGTCTCGCGGACCGACTCCAGCGTGCCGGGGATCAGCGCGCCAGCCGCCTTCGCGTGGCCCCCGCCGCCGAACTGCTTCGCGAACCGGTTCACGTCGACTGCGCCGGTGCTCCGGAAGGAGACTTTCACCTTGCCGTGGCCGAGGTCGCGGAAGAACAGTGCGAGCCGGGTACCCGACACCGAACGCGCGTGCTCGACGATCCCGTCGAGATCCTCGCTGCGTACCTCGTGGCGCTCGAGGGCGCCCGAGGCGACCGAGATCCAGGTGATCCCGTGCTCGCGGTCGATCGCCAGCGTCTCGAGGGCCTCGCCGAGCAGCTGCAGCCGCCCGATCGGGGCCGATGCGTAGATGCGCGTGTACATCTCCTCGGGATCGACGCCGGCGGCGAGCAGCGCGGCCGCGATCGCGTGGCAGCGCGGCGTGGTGTTGCTGAAGCGAAAGCCCCCGGTGTCGGTGAGGATCGCCGCGTACAGCGACTGCGCGACCGGCGCGGTCAGCTCGAGACCGAGCACCGCCGCGAAATCGAATACCAGCTCACCGGTCGCGCAGGCGGTGGTGTCGCTGAGGGTGATCTCGCCCGGCGGCTCGTCGCTCGGCAGGTGATGATCGATCACGAGCTTCGGGATCGCGAGCCGGCGCACGGTGTCGGCGAGGACCCCCAATCGCTTCACGTCGCTGATGTCCTCGACGATCAGCACATCGGCGTCGCGCAGGGCGGCGGCACCATCGGGACTGCGATCGACGACATCGCTGCCGAGGAGGAAGCGATACATCGCCGGCCACGGCGTCGGGTTGACGATGAACGCCTTCAGCCCTCGCTGCGCGAGCAGGCGGGCGAGCGCGGCGCCGGAGCCGCAGCCGTCCCCGTCCGCGTTGATGTGCGTGGACAGCGCGACGCGCAGCCCCGGACGCAGCACCGCGGCGAGCCGCTCGATGTCGGCGCGGCGTGTGTCAGCGACGTTGAGGAGGGTGGACAGTGACACGCGAGAATGGTGTTGGTGGAACGGACGCGGCGCCCGCATCGCTGCGGGCGCCGCGCCATCGATGGGGAGCGACGATCAGACCGTCTTGTTCGCCGCTGCGTCGACGCGACCGATCTTCGAGTGCGACTTGCCGTAAACGAAGTAGATCACGAGCCCGATAACCATCCAGATGATCAGGCGCTCCCACGTCTGGCGCGGGAGCGACGACATCAGGTAGCCGCAGGCGAGGATGCCGAGAATCGGCACGAGCGGGACGAGCGGCGTCTTGAAGGGACGATGCAGGTCCGGGCGCTTGTAGCGCAGCACCAGCGTTCCGGCGCAGACGATGACGAAGGCGAGCAGGGTGCCGATCGAGACGAGCGTTCCCAGCTCCTCGATCGGGAGGAAGCCGGCCGGGATCGCGGCGACGATACCGGTGAGGATCGTCGTGACGTACGGCGTCTTGAAGCGCGGGTGCACCTTGCCGAACACCGCGGGGAGCAGCCCGTCGCGAGCCATCGCGAAGAACACGCGCGGCTGACCCATGAGCATCACGAGCACGACCGACGCCAGTCCGAGGATCGCGCCGATACCGACGAAGTAGTTCAGCCACGCGAGGCCGGGGCCCGCCGCATCGAGCGCGACCTGCACCGGGTTCGGCACGTTGAGCTGGCGGAAGGGAACGAGTCCCGTCATGACCAGCGACATCAGGATGTAGAGCACCGTGCAGATCGCGAGCGATCCGAGAATCCCGATCGGCATGTCGCGCTGCGGGTTCTTCGCCTCCTGCGCGGTGGTCGACACCGCATCGAAGCCGATGTAGGCGAAGAAGATCACGCCGCCGCCACGGGCGATGCCATCCCACCCGTACTTGCCCGGTCCCTCGGACGGGGCGATGAACGGGTGCCAGTTGGCGGTGTTCACGAACATGAACCCGAAGACGATCACGAGGAGGACGATCGCGACCTTCAGGAAGACGATGACGTTGTTGAAGCGCGCCGACTCCTTGATGCCGATCACGAGGATCACCGTCAGCAGCCCGATGAGGATCATCGCGGGCAGGTTGACGACGGAGCCGGTCGGAGTGAAGTGGCCGTTGGCGAAGGCGAAGGGCGCGCCGGAGATCTGCGCGGGAAGGGGCAGCCCGACCTTCCGCAGGAACTCGGCGAGATAGCCCGCCCAGCCGACGGCGACCGTCGATGCGCCGAGCAGGTACTCGAGGATCAGGTCCCAACCGATGATCCACGCGACGAACTCACCGAGCGTCGCGTAGCCGTAGGTGTACGCGCTGCCGGCGATCGGAATCATCGAGGCGAATTCCGCGTAGCACAGTCCCGCGAAGGCGCAGGCGAGGCCGGCGAGAATGAACGACAGCACGACCGCGTTGCCGGCATAATTCGCCGCCGCGGTTCCCGTGAGGACGAAGATTCCCGCTCCAATGATGGCACCGATTCCGAGCAGGACGAGGTTCGTCGCGCCGAGCGCGCGCTTCAGGGAATGCTCGCCCTCGACCGTCGCCTCGTTCTGCAGGGACGCCATGCTCTTCGTAGACCACAAACCCATACCGGTTTTCTCCAGGGACGTGAGGGGACAGGCGAAGGAACCACGAGTGCCCGCCCATCGAGGTAGGGAGCAACAGCGCGAGAAGTTGGGACTTTGGCTGGTCCTTTGTCAAGCGAATTTCCCCATGACACGAGGGGAAACGGCTGCGGCGCCGCGAATTCGCGGCGCCGCAGCCGTTTCCCCTCGTGTCATGGGGAAATTCGCTTGACAAAGGACC
>DASSZC010000475.1:0-11449 GCA_035702925.1 Gemmatimonadaceae bacterium
GTTCGTGAAGCCCGGCTCGCGTTTCACTGGAAACGGTAGAGGGGTTCGCGATGGTCAGTTCAGCGGAAATTCTGGCGGCGGTGCGTGAGCTGACGAACGTCAAGCAGCTCGAGCGCGCGGAGCTCCACGACCTGTTGCAGGATGGCATCCTCGCCGCGCTCGCCAAGAAGTACGGGCCGACGGTGCAGGCCGAGGTCTCGATCGACGACGGGCGCGGCGACATCCGCATCGTCGTGCTCAAGACCGTGGTCGACACGATCACCGATCCCGCCCGCGAGATCACCGTCGATGACGCGCGCTTCTACGACGAGGGCTTCGAAGTCGGTGACCAGCTGGAAGAGCCGGTCGACTTCGCGGTCTTCGGCCGCGCCGCGGTCCAGGCCGCGAAGCAGCGCATCATCCAGCGCGTCCGCGAAGGCGAGCGCACCCGCATCCGCGACGAGTTCTCCTCGCGTGTCGGTGAGCTGCTCTCCGGCGAGGTCCAGCAGATCGAGCGCGGCAAGCTCGTGATCATGCTGAACAAGTTCCGCGAGGCGGAAGCGATCATCCCGTACCGCGAGCAGAATCACCGCGAGCACTTCCACCAGGGCGAGCCGATTCGCGCGGTCCTCAAGCGCGTCGAGGAGACGCCGAAGGGACCGCGCCTGATCTTCAGCCGCGCCGATCCGCTCTTCGTGAAGGCGCTCTTCAAGCTCGAGGTCCCCGAGATCCAGCAGGGGATCGTCGAGATCCGGGTGGCTGCCCGCGAAGTGGGCAGCCGTTCAAAAATTGCGGTCTTCTCCCGCGACGACAGCATCGATCCGGTCGGCGCCTGCGTCGGCCTCAAGGGCTCGCGCGTGCAGGCGGTGGTCAACGAGCTCGGTGGTGAGCGCATCGACATCGTTCCGTGGTCCTCGGATCCCGAGCGCTTCGCCAAGCTGGCGCTCGCGCCGGCGCGTGTCGCTCGCGTCTTCAGCGACCCGGCCACGAAGACGATCCAGGCGATCGTCGACGAGGACCAGCTCTCCCTCGCGATCGGCCGCAACGGGCAGAACGTCAGGCTCGCGTCCGAGCTCACGGGGTGGAAGATCGACCTGTTCTCGAGCCGCGAGTGGATGGAGCGCGGCGCCGAAGGCGTCTTCGCGCCGCTCCCCGGCGAAGAGGCCGAGGTCGACCTCCAGCTCTCCGAGATCGAGGGGCTCCCACCGGCGACGGTCGCGGTGCTCGGCGAGGCTGGCTACAAGACGCTGAACGACATCATCGATCTCGAGCGCGACGATTTCCTCAAGCTTCCCGGAATCGCGCCGTCAGAGGCCGATCGCATCATGGCGATGATCGACTCCCTCACCGAAGAGGGCGCCGATAACGACGGCGCCAGCGCGGGCGGGACGCAGGAGTAGGCGATGGACGACGCTGCACGCCGCACGCTGGCCAATCTGCTCGGCCTCGGCGTGCGCGGCCGGATGGTGGTGGTAGGGGTGGAGCAGGTGCGGATGGCGGCGACGAAGAACAAGCTCGCCTTCGCGATCGTCGCGCCTGACGCTTCGAAGAACAGTCTCGACAAGGTGCTCCCGCTGCTGAATGCGCGGCGGGTGCGCTACGTTCAAGCGTTAGGCGCGGACGCGCTCGGCGCCGCGGTAGGCAGGCAATCGACGGCCGCGGTCGGCATCGTCGACAATCGGCTCGCGAGAGGGATTCGCGCGCTCGTGGAGGGAGCGGAGGCTGCACGCGAAACGCGTGTCGAGCCGTCGCCCAATCGGAGGAAGGTTTGAGCAAGCTTCGCGTGAACGACCTGGCGGGCGAATTCGGGATCAGCGCTGACGAAGTCGTCTCGCTGCTCCGCAACATGGACATCCCCGTCCGCAGTCACATCAGTCCACTCACCGACGACCAGATCGCCCGCATCCGGGCGCGCTGGGAGCGGGAGAAGCGTGCTCGCGCCGAAAAGCCGGCACCAGCGCCGGCGAAGGGTGGGCGTCGCCGCAGCGCGGCTGCCCCCGTCGCCCCGGCACCCGAGCCAGTCGCCGCGAAGGCGCCGGCCGCCGAAGACGCGGCTGGTCCCGTTCGCCGTCGCCGCAAGGCAGCCGACGTCGAGAGCGCCGCGGCCGCCGCCGCCGCCGAAGCAGCCGCCGAAGCCGAACGTCAGGCAGCGATCGAGGCGACGCGCGCCGAGGCCGCTCGCGTCGAGAGCGAGCGTCAGGCAAAGCTCGAAGCCGAACGTCGCGCCGCCGAGGAAGCGCGCCGCCGCGCCGAAGAGGAGCGCGAGGCTCAGCACCGCGCCGAGCGCGAAGCCGCCGAAGCCGCACAGGCGCCCGAGCCTCCCGAGGAGGGAGGGGCCGAGGAGCAGCGTCCGGCAGCCGCCGCGCCGGCGACCCCCGCGGCGCCCTCCGCTCCGCGTCCACGCGCGATCACCCCCGGCGCGCCGCGCGCCAAGCCGATGCCCGCATCGGCGCGATTCCTTCCACCGCGTCCGATCGCGTCGGCGCAGCCGGGTGGCTATCCCCCCGCGCGCGAGCAGAGCCGCGGTGGCGATGGCCGCACCAGTGGTCCGCCGTCGACCCCACCCTCGATGGCCGGGCGCGATGCCGGCCGCCGCGGAAAGAAGGGCAAGCGCGGGCAGGTCGATCAGGAAGCGGTGCAGGCGAACATCTCGAAGACGATGTCCACCATGCGTGGACCGGCCGGCCGTAAGGGCGGGCCGCGCCGCGACGAGACTGGACGCGAGGAAGCGGAGGCCAACCGCGCCGCCGCCGCCGAGCGCGAGAAGAAGCTCGTCCGCGTCAACGAGTTCATCACCGTCAGCGAGCTGGCGCAGATCCTCAAGATCACGCCGACCGAGATCGTCGCCTTCGCCTTCAAGAACCTCGGGTTCATGGTGACGATCAACCAGCGCCTCGACTTCGACCAGATCGACCTGATCGCCGGCGAGTTCGGCTTCCAGGCCGTGCGCGAAGACGAGTATCAGGCCGAGGCGGAAGAGCAGGTAGCCGACGTCGCCGAGGATCTCGTCTCGCGGCCCCCTGTCGTCACCATCATGGGTCACGTCGACCACGGCAAGACCTCGCTGCTCGACTACATCCGCAAGGCGAACGTCGTCGCCGGCGAGGCTGGTGGCATCACGCAGCACATCGGTGCCTATCACGTCACGCTCCCGGCCGGGAAGAACATCACCTTCCTCGATACCCCGGGCCACGAAGCGTTCACCGCCATGCGTGCGCGCGGCGCCGAGGTGACCGACATCGTCGTCCTCGTCGTCGCCGCCGACGACGCGGTGATGCCGCAGACGATCGAAGCGATCTCGCACGCCAAGAACGCCGGCGTGCCGCTGATCGTCGCGATCAACAAGATCGACCTGCCGCAGGCGAATCCGATGAAGGTGCAGCAGGACCTCCTGCAGCACGGCGTCGTGCTCGAGCAGTTCGGTGGTACGACGCTGCACACGGAGATCTCGGCGAAGAAGGGCACGAACGTCGACGCGCTGCTCGAGCAGATCCTCCTCCAGGCGGAAATCCTCGACCTGAAGGCGAACCCTGATCGCCGCGCGACGGGAACCGTCGTCGAGGCGCAGCTCGATCCGGGGAAGGGACCGGTCGCGACGATCCTCGTCCAGAACGGGACGCTCAAGGTCGGCGCCGACTTCATCTGCGGAATGTTCTCGGGACGCGTTCGCGCGCTGCTCGACGAGCGTGGCCGCCCGGTGAAGGAAGCGGGTCCCGCGATCCCGGTGCAGGTGCTCGGCTTCGAGGGAGTGCCGCAGGCTGGTGACCAGCTGATCGTCGTCGAGGATGCGACCGACGCGCGCGATGTCGCGCAGCGCCGCCAGCGCCTCGACCGTGAGGCAAAGAGCCGCCGCATCACGCGGGGCGCGGTCGTCACCCTCGAGGACTTCATGGCGAAGACCTCGTCCGGCGAGACGCGCAACCTGCGCATCCTCATCAAGGCCGACCAGGGCGGACCGGCGGAAGCGCTCGCCGATGCGCTGCAGCAGCTGTCCAACAGCGAGGTGCAGGTCGAGATCGTCCACCGCGGCGTCGGCGCGATCACGGAGAGCGACATCCTCCTCGCCCGCGCGTCGGGCGCGATCATCATCGGCTTCCACGTCCGCCCCGACAACAACGCCCGCACCGCCGCCGAGCGCGAAGGCGTCGACATCAAGCTCTATCGCATCATCTACGAGGCGGTCGCCGACGTTCGCTCCGCGCTCGAAGGGCTGCTTCGCCCCGAGGAGAAGGAAGTCATCCTCGGCGAGGCCGAGGTGCGCGAGACCTTCAAGGTGCCGAAGGTCGGCGTCATCGCCGGCTGCTCGGTCCGCAGCGGGATCATCAACCGCCAGGCACGCGTGCGCGTCGTTCGCGACGGCGTCGAGGTGTTCGACGGCACGATCGGCTCGCTCCGCCGCTTCAAGGACGACGTGAAGGAAGTGCGCGAAGGATTCGAGTGCGGCATCGGTGTCGAGAACTTCAACGACATCAAGGTCGGCGACGTGATCGAGTGCTATCGCACCGAGGAGGTCGCGCGGACGTTGGCCGCGTCGCCCTCCGCCTGACGGCGGAGCGGCGATGCCCCAGCATCAGCGGTCGGACCGGGTCGCCGCGGCGATCCGCGAAGAGGTGGCGAACTTCCTCGCCGAAGGCGTGAAGGATCCGCGCGTCACTGGTCTGGTCACGGTGACCGGCGTCGAGATGACGCGCGACCTTCGCCACGCCAAGGTCTTCGTCAGCATCATGGGCGAGGAGTCGCAGCGTGCCTCGACCATCGAGGGGCTGACGAGTGTGCAGGGCTTCCTCCGCTCGCGCCTCGCGCGCTCGCTCAGCCTGCGCGTCGCCCCTGAAGTCCAGTTCGTGGTCGACGAGAGCGTGGCCCGCGCCGCGCGCATCGAGACCTTGCTCAACCAGATCCGGACGACGCCGACCAGCGGAAGCGCCGGCGACGATGGCGAGCCCGGCGCGTGACGGTCTGCTCCTCGTCGACAAGCCGGCGGGGATGACATCGCACGACGTGGTCGATCGCGCGCGGCGTGCACTGCGAACGAAGCGAGTCGGGCACGCCGGCACCCTCGATCCGTTCGCCACCGGGCTGCTCGTGCTCCTCGTCGGCCGCGCCACACGGCTGCTCCCTTACATCGACGGGGAGCCGAAGGTCTATGACGCAACGATCCGCTTCGGTGCCGAGACGAATACCGACGACCTGACGGGTGAGGTAACGCGCACCGCGCCCGCCGCGGCGCACGACGCCGTCGAGCGCGCGTTAGGCGCCCTCACCGGCGAGATCGACCAGCTCCCCCCCGCCTTTTCCGCGAAGCAGGTCGGCGGCCAGCGAGCCTATGTCGCCGCTCGTCGCGGCGAGGCGCTCGAGCTGGCACCCGTGCGTGTTCGCGTCCACTCCTGGGCGCTGCGTGGCTGGGAGGGCGATGACCTCCGCGCGCGCATCGTCTGCGGAGGCGGGACTTACATTCGCGCGCTCGCCCGCGACCTCGGCCGCGCGACCGGGAGCGCCGCGCATCTCGTCGCGCTGCGGCGGGTCGCCAGCGGGCGCTTCGACGTCGGCGACGCCGTGAGCGCGGACGGGATCAGCGAGGCCGCGCTGCGCCCCGCGGTCGATGCGCTCCCCACCGTGCCGCGCGTGCGGATGGACGATGCGGCGCGCGCGCGCATCGGTCGCGGAATGACCATCGCCCGCGATGCCTCGGACGCCGGCGAGATCGCGGCCCTCCTCGATTCCGCCGGCGAGCTGGTGGCGATCGCCGCGCGCGACGGCGATGCCTGGCAGCCGCGAGTCGTGCTCGTCGATGGCTGAGACCCTCCCCGTGCTCCCGGCATTGCGTGGCGGATCGATCGTCACCGTCGGCACCTTCGACGGCGTGCACCGCGGACATCAGGACGTCCTCTCCCGTCTCGTCGCGCGCGCCGAAGAGCGATCGCTCCCGAGCGTGCTCGCCACCTTCGATCCGCATCCTCTCGCGGTGGTGAACCCGCAGGCGGCACCCGCGCTGCTCACCGTCGGCGACGAGAAGCTCGAGGTGATCGCCGAGAGCGGAGTCGACTACGCGATCGTCATTCCGTTCACCGTCGAGTTCAGTCACCTCAGCGCCGAGGCGTTCGTCACGAACGTCCTGCGCGCGCGCTACGGGATGACCGAGCTCCTCATCGGTCACGATCACGGCTTCGGCCGTGGGCGGAGCGGGGACATCGAGGTGCTGCGCTCGCTCGGGGCCAAGGAAGGGTTCCAGGTCGACGTCGTGCCTCCGGTCGCAGCGAGCGACGGGCGCGTCGTGTCGTCGACCTTCATCCGCCGCGCGATCGCCGGTGGCGATCTCGCTCGCGCGGCGCTCGGGCTCGGGCGCCCCTACTCGGTGAGCGGACGCGTCGTGCCCGGCAACCAGCGCGGCCGCGAGCTGACATATCGCACGCTCAATCTCCCGTCGCCGCCGGCGCGGAAACTTCTCCCCCCGGAAGGTGTCTACGCCGTTCGCGTCCAGACACACCTCGGGCCGTTCGGCGGGATGATGAACCTCGGCGGGCGCCCGACCTTCGGCGAGACGGAGCGGACCCTCGAGGTTCACCTCTTCGATGCGGACGGCGACTGGTACGGACGAACGGTGCGCATCGACTTCGTCGAGCGCATGCGCGACACCATGCGCTTCGAGAGTCCCGCCGCGCTCGTCGCGCAGCTTCGCCGCGACGAGGCGGACGCCCGCCGCGCGTTGACGGTTCCCTCGACGGAGCCTACCTTTCCAAGCTCCGCCTGAACGTTTTCCCCCCATCGGCAGCTGCATGAAGCTCTCGTATCGCATCGCCCTCATCCTCGCGCTCGTCGCGTTGTCGGTCTGGATGCTGGTGCCCCGCACCGTGAAGGAACGGCGCCTCGTCAACGGCGCATCCACGGTGGTCGAGGTCAAGCGCGTCCCCATCAAGAAGGGCCTCGACCTGCAGGGCGGCATGCACGTCGCGCTCGAGGTCGATGAGTCGAAGGGCACCGTCGCCAACAAGTCGGACGCCATCGATCGTGCGCTCAAGGTCGTCCGGAACCGCGTCGACCAGTTCGGCGTCTCCGAGCCCGTCGTCCAGAAGGCCGGCAACGATCGCATCGTCGTCGAGCTTCCCGGGATCGACGACCCCGACCGCGCTCGCGACCTCCTGCAGAAATCGGCGTATCTCGAGTTCCAGATCACCGACAAGACCGACGCGCTCGTCCGCTCGCTCCCGCGGCTCGACGCGGTCGCGAAGCAGCTGGCTCCCATCGTCGGCGGGACGAAGCCGGCGGCGACCGAGGCCGCTGGACCCGGCGTCGCGACCAGCGACAAGGCGCTGACCGGCCTCTTCGGCGGCGACACCGCGAAGAAGACGGCGGCGGCCGGCAAGGACTCGACGCCTAACGATACGCTCGCGGTCACCAGCCAGGGGATCTTCTCGCGCAACATCCAGCGCGGGGAGATGCCGGGTGAGTACTACGTCGCGTCGACCGCGTACGACCAGATCGCCGCGCTCATCGCCCGCCCCGAGGTCCAGGCGGCGCTCCCTCCGCGCAAGGTCTTCCGCTGGAGCAACGACTCGCTCCCGATCCAGGGTACGACGTACCGCATGCTCTACGTCCTCGACGCCGATCCGATGATCACGGGCGAGGCGATCACCGACGCCAAGCCGCAGCAGGATCCGACCGAGGGCACCGTCGTCACCTTCACGCTCAGCAACGAAGGTGGCCGGGTCTTCAAGCGGCAGACCTCGGCGCACATCAAGGATTACATGGCGATCGTGCTCGACCAGCTCGTCATGGGGCGGCCGCCGATCATCGAGGGCGCGATCAGCACGCGCGGGCAGATCACGATGGGCCGCCGCAACCTGCAGGCCGCCCAGGATCTCGCGCTCGTCCTTCGCGCCGGCGCGCTGCCTGTGCCACTCAAGGTCGCCGAGGTCCGCCAGGTCGGCGCGACGATGGGCGCCGACTCGGTGCACAAGGGACTGATCGCCGGGCTCCTCGCCGTCGCCGTCGTCGTCATCATCATGCTCGTGTACTACCGCTTCTCCGGCTTCCTCGCCGTCGTCGGCCTCGCGCTGTACGTGCTCTACACGCTGGCGACGCTCTCCGGCTTCGATGCGGTGCTCACGCTTCCCGGACTCGCCGGCTTCGTCCTCTCGATCGGTATCGCCGTCGACGCGAACGTGCTGATCTTCGAGCGCATCCGCGAGGAGCTCGATCGCGGCAAGACCGTTCGCACGGCGATCGACGAGGGCTTCCGCCATGCCATGCCCGCCATCGTCGACTCCAACGTCTCGACGATGCTCACCGCCGCCGTGCTCTACCAGTGGGGCAGCGGCCCGGTCCGCGGCTTCGCGGTCACCCTCATCGCCGGTATCGCGGCCTCGATGTTCACCGCGATCTTCGTCGTCCGCACCCTCTATCTCCTGTGGCTGCAGCGCAAGCAGGGCGCGGCCCAGACCGTGAGCATCTGATGCTGCGAATCTTTCACGATACCCACTACGACTTCATCCGCTGGTGGAAGACCGCGGCCATCCTGACCGCGATCTTCGTCGTCGCCGGGCTCGGCTCGCTCGCGGTGAAGGGCATCAACTACAGCATCGACTTCACCGGCGGCACGCTCATGCAGCTCGAGTTCAAGCAGCCGCCTAACGTTGCGGACATCCGCTCGGCCGTCGAGGCGAGCGGTGTCAACAACCCTGAGGTCCAGCAGTTCGGCTCCGACCGCGAGTTCACCGTTCGCGCCCAGGATCACCGCGACATCAGCGCCCAGGGGTCCGGCGCCGAGTCGGTCGCCAAGCAGATCGAGGGCGCGCTGACGCAGAAGTTCGGCCCCGGCGCCTTCACGGTGAAGCGCACCGAGGCCGTCGGCCCGCGCGTCGGCAGCGAGCTTCGCCGCGGCGCCGCGCTCGCCCTCGGCATCTCCTTCCTCGTCACCCTTGTCTACCTCGCGATTCGCTTCGAGTGGCGCTTCGGCGTCGCCGCCGTCATCGCCACCGCGCACGACGTGCTGACGACGCTCGCCTTCCTCAAGCTCATGCACCTCGAGGTCTCGCTGACGGTCATCGCCGCGATCCTCACGGTGCTCGGCTACTCGCTCAACGACACGATCATCATCTTCGATCGCGTGCGCGAGGACCTGAAGAAGAAGCGTAACGAGCCGCTCTACGATACCCTCAACCGCGCGATCAACGAGACGCTCCCGCGCTCGGTGATGACGCACGCCACGACCTTCCTCGCCACCCTCGCCCTGCTCCTGTTCGCCGGCGAGGTGATCCGGCCCTTTGCCTGGGTCATGGTTTTCGGGATCGTGACCGGAACCTTCAGCTCGATCTACATCGCCGGCCCGATGCTCCTCTGGATCGAGCGCAAGTGGCCGCGCCACGGCAGCACGGCGCACATCCCGTCCGCCGCCAGCGACACCCGGCCGGCGCGTGAAGCGCGGGGCAGGGCGGCACCGGCCGCCGCGTCGGTCACCCCGACCAAGCGTTAGGCAGCGAGACGCCGCCGGCCAATCGGCCGGCGGCGTTTCTCCTTTCATGCGCGGTTTCATCGACAGCCACGCCCACCTCGCCGACCCCGCCTTCGACGCCGACCGCGCCGAGGTTATCGCCCGGGCGCGCGAGGCCGGCGCCGCCGGTATCGTCTGCATCGGCGAGTCCCTCGCCGCCGCCGAGCGAGCGAGGCATATCGCCGCCGAGCATCCCGGGTTCATCTGGTACACCGCGGGCGTTCATCCGCATGACGCCGCGGACTTCGACCCCGCGCGCGATCCGGACGCGATTCGCGCCGAGCTGGCCCGCGGCGCCGTCGCCGTCGGCGAGTGCGGTCTCGATTACCATTACGACCACTCCCCGCGCGATCGCCAGCGCGCGGCCTTCGCCGCGCAGCTCGCGCTCGCCCTCGAGCACGGAGTCCCCGTCGTCGTTCACACCCGCGAGGCGGAGGACGACACGATGGCGATGGTCCGCGAAGCCGGCACCCAGGGCGTGCGTGGGCTCCTGCACTGCTACACGGGGAGCCACGCGCTCGCCCGAGTGGCACTCGACGCCGGGTGGCACGTCTCGTTCAGCGGGATCGTCACCTTCAGGAAGTGGACGGATGACGACCTCCTGCGCCTCGTGCCTGACGATCGCCTCCTCGCCGAGTCCGATGCGCCGTACCTCGCCCCCGTTCCGAATCGGGGCAAGCGCAACGAACCGGCGTGGGTCGCTCACACCGTCGCGCGGCTTGCCACGGCTCGCGCCGCCGATGCCACGGCGCTCGCGCTCGCCGTCGCCGCCAACGCCCGGCGACTGTTCAACCTCGTGCACGCGGCGTAGAATCCTCCACTGCACTCGTGCGGTCCACGACCAGCTTTCCGGAGATGACGTGAGCATCAAGACCATCCAGACCGATCGCGCTCCCGCCGCAATCGGCCCCTACTCGCAGGCGATCGTCGCCAATGGATTCATCTTCACCGCCGGCCAGATCGCCCTCGACCCGGCGAGTGGACAGATCGTAGCCGGGGACGTCGTCGCGCAGGCGGAGCGCGTCCTCGCCAACCTGCGCGCGATCCTCGAGGAAGCGGGATCCGGGTTCGCCGACGTCGTGAAGACCACCGTCTTCCTCTCCGACATGGCGGATTTTCCGCGCGTCAACGAGGTCTACGCGAAGGCGTTCGGCAACGCCCGTCCCGCGCGCTCGACCGTGCAGGCGGCTGGACTCCCACGAGGCGTGTTCGTCGAGATCGAGGCGATCGCAGTCGTTCGTTAGTCCCACGCGGTACTCACCCTGACGGCCCAGGCCATGACCAACACACGCGAGCAGCTGTTCCGGTTGACGCAGTTCGCGCGCTGCGCGGGTTGAGCGTCCAAGCTGGGTCCGGGCGACCTCTCGCGTGCGCTCGCGCCTCTCGCCCGGCGCGATGATCCCCGTTTGCTCGTTGGTCATGAGACCTTCGACGACGCGGGGATCTTTCGCGTGTCCGCCGACGTCACCCTCGTCCAGACCGTCGACTTCTTCGCCCCGATCGTCGACGACCCGTACGAATTCGGTCGCGTCGCCGCCGCGAACGCGCTCTCCGATATCTACGCGATGGGTGGCGAGCCCCTCACCGCGATGAACATCGCCGCGTTCCCCGCCGGCAAGCTGCCGATCGAGGTGCTCAGCGAGATCTTCCGCGGGGGACAGGACGTCGTCCACGCGGCCGGTGCGGTCGTCGTCGGCGGGCACACCGTCACGGACGACGAGGTGAAGTTCGGACTCTCCGTCACGGGCCGCGTCGACCCGACGCGCATGCTCACGAACGACGCGGCCGCCGCCGGCGACGTCCTCATCCTCACCAAGCCGCTCGGCACTGGCATCCTCTCCACCGCCGCCAAGGCGGAGAAGCTCGCGAAGCCCGAGCTCGATGCGCTGATTGCCTCGATGACCACGCTCAACGCGGTGGCCAGTCGCGTTGCCGTCGCCCTCGACAGCCGCTGCGCAACCGATGTCACCGGCTTCGGGTTGC
>DASSZC010000141.1:0-7331 GCA_035702925.1 Gemmatimonadaceae bacterium
GAGCACATCGCCCGGGCGCCCGGCGGGGATCTCGGTGAGCGGCAGCCCGCGGACCGATGCGTCGCGGCGATCGGGTCACTGGGCGCGCAGCACCAGGGGCGCGAGACACGCGAATGCGACGAGCAGGGCCGCGGGGGCGAGGCGGTCCGCGAGATGGAGCGCGCGTCGGACGACGGGCATCGTGGTCAGCGGGCGAGGACCCCCCGCAGCCCGCGCGAGATCAGGATCGACACACCGGCTAGTGCGCGCGGCAAGGCGAGTCCGCCGGGTGACGCGAGGTACCGCGGCTCCCAGCGCGGGTCGAACTTCATCTTGTACCGTCGCAGCCCCTGGAAGTTGTAGAAGTGCTCCCCGTGCCGAAACAACCAGGCGCCCGCGCGGTTCCAGAGCGGGGCGAGCTCGCGTCCCTCGATTCCGGAGAGCGATGCCATGCCGAGATCGAAGGATGCGTAGCCCTGCTCGCGACCCCAGAGCATGAGCGAGACGAAGAGGAAGTCCATGACGCCACGCGGGGCATCGGACGAGTAGCGCATCAGGTCCACCGACAGCTCGCGCCGATCGGCGCCCTGCCAGACGTTGGCGAAGGCGACGAGCCGGCCATCGACGCGCACGCAGGCGGCGGTGAAGTTGCTCAGGTAGCGCTCGTCGAAGTAGCCGAGGGAGAATCCCTTCTCGCGGGTGTGCTTTGCCTCGAGCCAGTCGTCGGAAACGCGGCGCAGCTCGGGCAGAAGCGCGGGGACGTCGCCGGCGGGCACGACCTCGAACACCGCGTTCTCGGCCTCGACGTCGCGCATCGCCTGGCGCAGCCGCTTGCGCGAGCTGCCGTTCAGCGAGAAGTCGGCAAGGGGGACGACAGCTCGCTCGCCGATCTTGACCATCGACAGCCCGAGGTCGATGCAGAGCGGGAGCGTCGCGGCCGACACGAGGTAGAACACGGTCCATGCATCGTGGCGGTCGGCTTCCTCGCGGAACTTCCAGACGAGCTCCGCGAGCTCCTCCGCCGGGCCCACGGGATCGCCTAACGCGATCCAGCTCCGGCCGACGACCCCGAACATGATGAAGGCGCGGCCGCTGTCGCTGAAGAGGAGGCGCTTGTCGCCGAGCAGGGCGAGGTTGGCGGTGGTGTCGGCGGACGTCGCGATCACGGCGGCGGCGCGGGCGAGCGAATTGTCGTCGGGGGCGGCGATCTCCGGGGGCGCGATGCGGAGGAGGCGGAGGCCGGCGTAGCCGGCGAGGGCGACGACGACGCTCGCCGTCGCGCGGAGGAAGCGCGGCGCGTCGGCATGCGGGGCGAAGTGGAGCCAGAGGCCCGTCGAGATTCCCGCGTGGCGGAAGGAGATCGCACCGAGCCAGATGCTCGCCGCGACGACGGTGGCGACGGCGACGGTCCACTGTGGGGTGAAGGGCTCGTTCAGGAGCCGGGTCGGGCGGTAGAAAGCCTCGCGTGCCGGGATCAACACCGCGAGGACGAGACCGAGGGCGAGCGCCTCCTCCCAGTCGAGGCCCTTGAGCAGGGAGGTGACGATGCCTAACGCGAGGAGGGTGATCGTGATGTGGTAGGCGGCGTCGAGCCGGCGGCGGATCCCCCAGGCGGCGACGAGGAGCGCGGCACCGGTGAGGCTCGCGGTGAGGTGCGATGCCTCGATGAGGGCGAGCGGCAACGCGTCGTGCAGCAGCGCGAGCCGCGAGCGGACGGAGGGCGTCGCCCCGGAGAAGAGGAGGATCGCGCCGGCGACGAAGGTGGTGATGCTGAGCGCGTGCGGAACCATCGCGGGCACCCAGCGCCCGGCGGCGCGCCCCGCGGCGCGCAGCGGGACGTCGACGTGCGACTCGTGCGCGGTGAGCAGCAGCACGGCGATCGCGAAGGGGAGCAGGTAGTAGATCGCACGGTAGGCGAGCAGCGCACCGACGACGTCGCGGGCGCCGAGCGTCGGGGCGAGCAGCACCACCATCAGCGCCTCGAACACGCCGAGCCCTCCCGGCACATGGCTGACCAGGCCGGCGAACTGGGCGAGGAGGAAGACGCCGAGGAAGGCGAAGAACGTTGGCCGCGCTCCCGCCGGAAGCAGGACGAAGAGCACTGCGCCGGCGACTCCCCAGTCGGCGATCGCGATCGCGAGCTGGCGCGTCGCCGTCGCGAAGCGTGGAACTGGGATCTCGAGCCGGCCGACCTGCAGCGGCTCGTGCCGGGCGATGCTCCACGCGAGATACCCGGTGACGACGGCTGCGCACGCGATTCCCGCCGCGCGCACGGCGAGCAGCGGGAGATGGAGGAGCGCAACGGTCGATACCGGTTCGACGAGAAGGATCGCGCCGGCGATGGCGATCACCCCGAGCACGAAGGTCGAGCCGGCAAAGGCCGCGGCGCGGGCAATCTCCGAGGTGGAGAGTCCCCACGACGACCAGAAGCGATAGCGGACGGCGTTCCCCGTGAGCGCGGCGAAGCCTAACGTCTGGCTCAGGCCGTAGGCGATCACCGACCCGAAGGCGACCCGGCGCATCGGCAGCCGCCGCCCGGCGTAGGCGAGGGCGAGCCCGTCGTACGCGGGGAGGATCGCGTAGGCGACGACAGTGAGCACCGCGGCGAGCACGAGCTGCCCGTTCGGGATCGCGTGCAGCGCGTTGGCGAGGTCGCGATAGCGGTAATGTCGCAACGCGTTGCGGAGGACCTCGAGCGCGATCGCGACGATGACGAGGACGGCGAGCGGTCCGATCCAGCGCGCATAACGATTGCGCGCGGCCGGTGCTGCCGGGAGCGGCTCGACGGGGGTCGCCGGCTCCGGCTCGGTAGGAGTGGCTTCGTCGAGAGGCTCGCTCACGATCGCGGCTTCGCCCTCCTCGTCGGCTCGGCTTCCATCGGGTTTTCCGGCCAGTGGTGTCGCGGATAGCGGCCGCGCATGTCCTTCCGCACGTCGAAGTAGCTGGTCCGCCAGAATCCGGCGAGGTCACGGGTAACCTGCAACGGCCGCTGCGCCGGGGATAGCAGGTGAAGGGTGACGGGAACGCGGCCGCCGCCGATGCGCGGTGTCTCGGCGAGGCCGAACATCTCCTGGAGCCTGACGGCGAGCACGGGGGCGCCGGGATCGCTGTAGTCCACCGGGATGCGCGACCCGGTGGGCACGACGAGGTGGGTCGGCGCGATCTCGTCGAGACGGGCGCGCTGCTGCCAGGTCAGGCGGTCGAGGAGGAGCGCGCCGAGGTCGAGCCGGCGCAGGTCGTCGAGGCGGCGGAGCCCGGCAAGCGACGGGCCGAGCCAGTCGTCGAGCGTGAGGCCTAACGCTTCATCGGAGACCTCGGGCCAGTCGTCGCCGGTGGCGCGGGCGAAGGCGAGCCGGTCGCGGGTCCGGCGCGCGGCGTCGGACCAGGGGAGGGCGGCGATCCCGCGGGCAGCGATGGCGCGGGCGAACGCCGCGGCGACGAGCTCGGGATCGGGATTGCCGACGACGACGTCGGAGAGGACGATCGCGCCGAGCCGCTCCGCGCGGCGGGCGACGACGCTGCCGCTCTCGTCCTCGAAGTCGACGACCTCCCCCCGGACGATGTCGTCGGCAAAGAGGCGGCGCACCCCCGACTCGTCGATGTCCGCGGCGAGGTAGATGCGTGCCTCACCGCGCTTCCCATCCAGTTCGGCGACCGCGAGCCACTCGCTCGCTGTGAGGTGCTGCGCCTCGGCGAGGACCGCGCCGGCGCCGCTGCGCATCACATAGCGACCGGGCTGCCCCTCGCGGCGCCGCGCGACCCTGTCCGGATAGGCGAGCGCGACGAGCGCGCCGACCGAGAGCTCGCCGCTCGAGGGGACGGGGGTGCCTGCGTCGCGGCGCGCGATGGCGCGCAGTCGAAGCGCGCCGCGCACTCGCTCCTCGATCTGCCGCGCGTCGGCCCGCGCGCGGCGCAGTCCGTCCTCGTCGACCGTGAGGGTGCCGCCGTGGCTTCGCCCCTCGCCGGCAATCAGCTCGACACGCGTCGCGATGTCGACGTCGGCGCCGGGACGGTCGGTGCGAGCGATGTCGCGGTCGGAGAGGAGGGCGGCCAATCGCGCCGCGCGTACGAGGGTCCCATTCTCCGCGGCGCGGATCAACATGTGGGCGAGCCGCGGATGGACGCCGAGGCTGGTCATCGCCCGGCCGTGCGGCGTCGCGCGATTGCGCGCGTCGAGCGCGCCGAGCTGGCGCAGGAGCTCGCGGGCCTGCGCGAGGGCGCCGTCAGGCGGAGGGGCGAGCCAGCGCAGCGACGCAGGATCGTCGATCCCGGCGACCGCGAGCTCGAGGGCGAAGGCGGTGAGGTCGGCGGCGAGAATCTCGGGGGGCGACTGGGCGACGAGGCCATGGTGGTCGTGCTCCGCCCACAGCCGATAGCACACACCCGGCGCGGTGCGGCCGGCGCGACCGCGGCGCTGGTCGGCGGAGGCGCGGGAGACACGCACCGTCTCGAGGCGTGTCATCCCCGGACCGGGATCGAAGCGGGGGAGCCGTGACAGCCCGCTGTCGACGACGATGCGTACGCCGTCGATCGTCAGGCTCGTCTCGGCGATCGAGGTCGCGAGCACCACCTTGCGGCGACCGTCAGGCGCGGGGGCGAGCGCGCGGTCCTGGGCGGGGCCGGGAAGGGCGCCGTACAATGGCACGACGTCGACATCCGGCGGGAGCGAGCCCGCGCCGAGCAGCGAGGCGACGCGGCGAATTTCCCCCGCGCCGGGGAGGAAGGCGAGGACGTCGCCCTCGTCGCTGGCGATCGCGCCGCGGATCGCGCGCGCCATCGGTCCCTCGATGCGGTTGTCGGGGGCGCGGGCGAGCCAGCGCGTCTCCACGGGGTAGCTGCGTCCCTCGCTGACGATGACGGGGGCATCGCCGAGGAGCGCGGCGACCGCTGCGCCATCGATGGTGGCCGACATCACGAGCACGCGCAGCTCGGGGCGGAGGATCGCGCGCGCGTGCAGCACGAGGGCGAGGCCGAGGTCGGCGTGGAGCGAGCGCTCGTGGAACTCGTCGAAGATCACGAGGCCGACGTCGTCGAGGGTCGGGTCGCTTTGCAGCATCCGCGTGAGGACCCCTTCGGTCACGACCTCGATCCGGGTATCGCGACCGACGCGGGTGTCGGCACGGACGCGGAAGCCGACCGTGCCGCCGACCTCCTCGGCAAGGGTGGACGCCATCCGTCGCGCGGCGGCGCGGGCGGCGACGCGGCGCGGCTCGAGCATCACGATCTTCCGGGGGCCAAGCCATCGCGCATCGGCGAGCGCGAGCGGGACACGAGTCGTCTTTCCGGCGCCCGGCGGGGCGACGAGCACCGCGGCGCCAGTGTCGGCGAGGGCGGAAGCGAGCGCGGGGAGGACGGGTTCGATCGGGAGCTGGGCCACGGAGGGAATGTCGCGACCGTCACGATGGGCGGGAAGCGCGACTGCGGGGACAACTACAATCACGCGCCTTTCCCGGGGCAATTATCAAAGATCTGGCACCGGTTGGACGAGGATTTTGAGCAGCATGTCGACACACTCTCACGTTCCAGTACAAGGCGGTCAGGGCTCGGCGAATAGCTATTCCGCCGATACCACATTCTCCGTGCGCTCCGTGACTCCTGTAGACATCCCCGCAGTCACGTCCGCACCGGGAAACGCTGCTGAACAGGAGTCACGGAGCGCACGGAGCGGTTGGGTAACTGCTTTGGCGTTCAGACACACGGGAAGTTGAGGATCGCATTTCACCGTCTCAGGGGGTGCCAGATTCTTCATGATCGCCCCGCTGTGATCCCCAAATTGTCGTTTACCCGTTACGATTTCCCGCCTCGCGTGGCCCGAGAGGTCGGCGGAACTCGACGGGCTTGAACGACGGGGCGGGATTGCCTGGCCGCACTCGCCCCAGTCGGGCGGAAACCACCCGGCGGCCGTAGATTGCGCGAATGTCTTCACCTGAAGTGCAGCCCGCGGCGCCAGGCGAATCGCTGGCGCCGGGGCACGGCCATCCGCCGCAGGAGGGGGCGCCGCTCAGCTTCGGCGCCGCGCTCCGCGAGGCGCTGCGCGGGTCGCACCGCGACTTCACCAGCGGACCGTTAGGCACGGCGATCCTCATCCTCGCCGTGCCGATGGTGCTCGAGATGGTGATGGAGAGCGTCTTCGCGGTCGTCGACGTCTTCTTCGTTGCCCGGCTCGGCGCCGACGCGGTGGCGACGGTCGGGATCACCGAGTCGATGCTGTCGGCGGTCTATGCGATCGCGATCGGGCTGTCGATCGGCGCGACGGCGATGGTCGCGCGCCGCTTCGGCGAGGGTGACCGCGAGGGCGCCGCGCACTCAGCGGCGCAGGCGATGATGCTCGGCCTTGGCGTGGCGCTCGTCATCGGGGTGCTCGGCGCCGTGTACGCGCCGCGGCTGCTGGCGACGATGGGCGCGTCGCCGTCGGTCGTCGCGTCGGGGAGCGGCTACACCCGGATGATGTTCGCCGGGAACGTGAGCATCCTGCTGCTCTTCCTGGTGAACGCCGTCTTCCGCGGAGCCGGCGACGCGGCGATCGCGATGCGTGTGCTCTGGCTGGCAAACGCCCTGAACATCGTGCTCGCGCCCTGCCTGATCTTCGGGATCGGGCCGTTCCCGAAGCTCGGCGTCACCGGCGCGGCGGTCGGGACGACGATCGGGCGCGGGATCGGCGTGCTCTTCGCGCTGTCGCGACTGTTGAACGGGCGGGGGCGGCTGGTCGTCAGGCGGCATCACTGGAGGTTCGATCCACCGCTGGTCGGGCGCATCGTCAGGCTGTCGTCGAGCGCGACGGTGCAGGTGTTCATCGGCACGGCGAGCTGGCTCGGGCTGGTGCGGATCATCTCGCAGTTCGGGAGCGACGCGGTCGCCGGCTACACGATCGGGCTGCGGGTCATCATCTTCGCGCTGTTCCCGGCGTTCGGCGTGACGAACGCCGCGGCGACGATGGTCGGCCAGGCGTTAGGCGCGGGGAAGCCGGAGCGCGCCGAGCGCGCGGTCTGGGTGGCCGGCGCCTACGCGACGGCGTTCCTCGGAGCGACGGGGGTCGTCTTCGTGCTGCTCGCCGACCATATCGTCGCCGTCTTCACGCACGATCCCGGTGTCGCCGGCTACGCGACGCAGTGCCTCCGGATCATCGCGTTAGGCTTCCTCTTCTACGGCTACGGGATGACGTTCACCCAGTCGTTCAACGGGGCGGGGGACACGCGGTCGCCGACGCTGCTCAACCTGTTCTGCTTCTGGATGTTCGAGCTGCCGCTGGCCTGGTTCCTCGCCGACCGGATGGGGATGGGCCCGCGCGGCGCGTTCATCGCGATGGCGGCGGCGTTCTCGCTGATGGCGTTCGCCGGCGGCTGGATCTTCCG
>DASSZC010000179.1:0-2779 GCA_035702925.1 Gemmatimonadaceae bacterium
TCCGAGCACGGTGCCCAGCGAGAGGCGATCGCCCTGCCTAACGCGTATCTCGCTGAGGTGACCGTAGCGCGTCTCGTATCCCTGCGGATGCGCGAGCCGCACCATCTTCCCGTACTCCGGGGTCTCGCTCACTTCGACGACCAGCCCGCCCCCGGCGGCACGAACCTCTGTCCCCTCGGCCACTGCGATGTCGAGCCCGGGATGCGTTGCCCCGTACTCCTGGCCGCTACCGACGCCGCGCGTGACGAACCCCTTCGCGTCGAGGGGATAGCGCGTCGGAAGCGTCATGGTCGCGGTGTCGCTACCAGCGGACGGCGGGACCGCGGCGCTCGCTGGCGCGCCAGTGGCGAGATTACGCTGCGCGGGTGACGCGCCCAGCATCGTCTGCACCTGCTCGTAGCGCTTCTGAAGCTGACCGAGGGTCACCTGCAGGGTGTCGAGCCGCTTCGCGTCGAGCTCCATCGTCGCGAGGCGCCGGGTGAGCAGGGGGACTCGCGCCGCCTGGATGCCGAAGAAGATGAAGACCAGTCCGAGCACGCCGCCGATCGCCATCCCGGTTCGCGAGAGCACGAAGCGGAGCAGGCGCACGCGCGTCGGGCTGAGAACGATAGTCCGGTTGGCGAGCCCGCCCTCGCGCTGCACCTGGATGATCATCGATCCAGCGTGCGGCGTGTAGATGTTACCGTAGCCCTGTTTGTGCCCGCCGTTGGGATCCGTCATGCTTCCTCTTCACTTCTGTTCACATCGCATCCCGATTCGCGCCGAGCAGCAGTTCCATGATTCGCTCGAAGTCATCGGCTGAGTAAAAAGGGACGCGCAACTCGCCTTTCTGTTTCCCGGAGAGCGAGATGTGAACATCCGTTTGCAGCCGTTTCCGGAGCTGGTCCTCGATTCGGCGTACTTCCGCCGGCCGAGCATCGACCGGGGATCCCGGCTTCGACGGCCTCTTCCCCTCCTCGCGAGCCAGCCGTTCGACGTCGCGGACGGTGAGTTGGCGGGCAACGACGTCACGCGCGGCCGCCGTGATCGACCGTTCATCCGGGAACGACAGCAGCGCGCGGGCATGGCCAAGGCTCAGCTGCGACTCTGCGACCATCCGGCGAACGCTTGCCGGCAGCGCGAGGATTCGAAGGATGTTCGCGACGGTCGACCGGTCCTTGCCGACCATGTCGGCAACCTGCTGCTGCGTCATCGCGAACTCGTCGAGCAACCGCTGGTATCCTTCCGCCTCCTCGAGGGGATTGAGGTCGGATCGCTGCAGGTTCTCGACCAGCGCCAGTGTCAGCGCCGTCCGGTCGTCGATGTCCTTCACCACCGCCGGAATCTTCGCCCATCCCAGCCCAGTGACGGCGCGCCACCGACGCTCCCCGGCGATGAGCTCGTAGCGATCGGGCCCTGCCGGGCGCACGGTGATCGGCTGGAGAAGTCCGGTCGACTTGATGCTCGCCTGAAGCTCCGCCAGCTCTTCGGGCTTGAACTCGCGGCGGGGCTGGAACCGGTTCGGTCTGATCTCGGCGAGCGGGATCTCGCGATACGGACCGCTGGGTCCCGACCCTCGCGTCTCCGTTCCCGGGGGCGGGGCGATGGTGGGCGCGCTGTTGATCAGGGCCTCGAGTCCGCGACCGAGCCGCCGCTGCTGCTTCTCGTTGCTCACCGTGACTCCTCCGCCGGCTGCGGGGTAGCCATTTCTTCCGCCGCGGTCGCGACCTGCTGGGTGTAGGCGGTGGTCCGCCTGCCGAAGCGCTCGATCAGCTCGCGCGCGACCCCCATGTAGGCCTGCGCCCCGACCGAGGTGACGTCGTACAGGATGATCGGCTTGCCGAAGCTCGGCGCTTCCGCCAGGCGGATATTTCTCGGGACCACCGTCTTGAAGACCTTCGGACCGAAATACTCGCGCGCATCCGTCGCGACCTGACGAGAGAGGTTGAGGCGTGCGTCGTACATCGTGAGGAGTACGCCGTCGATGCCGAGCGCCGAGTTGACGCCGCGCTGGACGAGGGTGACGGTGCTCAGCAGCTGCGAGATTCCCTCGAGCGCGTAGTACTCGCACTGCAGGGGAATGAGCAGCGCATCCGCCGCGGCGAGCATGTTCAGGGTGATCAGCCCGAGCGACGGGGGGCAGTCGATGAGGATGAAGTCGTAGTGGTCGCGAACCTGGTCGACCGCTTCCTTCATCGCCCGGTCGCGGCGAGGGTGCGTGACGAGCTCCACCTCCGCGCCGGCGAGATCCGGAGTCGCGGGGACGACGTCGAGGTGCTTGAACTGGACGGAACGGATCGTGGCATCTGCCATCGACGACTCGCCGATGAGCGCGTCGTACACGGTCAGTCCGATCTGCTCGCGAGTGATCCCGATGCCGCTCGTCGCGTTGCCCTGCGGGTCTCCATCGATGAGCAGTGTTCTCTGTTCAGCGACCGCGAGGCTCGCCGCGAGATTGACCGCCGATGTCGTCTTGCCTACGCCACCCTTCTGGTTCGCTATCGCGATTACTCGACCCACAGGCCATCCCGTGCTGGAAGGAAGCTGGAATATAGCCCGCGCATGTTTCACGTGAAACGCAGATATCTGAAGAGTCCGCTAATACTCCAGCGCATGTTTCACGTGGAACAAAGTTCCTACGAAATTGGGCAATTAAAGAGGGGGCCAACCAGCGGCCCCCTCCGTGTACGACAGCCACAGCTGATCGGCTACCTCGGCACGAACGCCCAACGAGCCATCACGATGGCCGTCACCGTCTGCTCCCCGGGCTCGATCGGGGTAGTCGTCGCCATCTTCGCCG
>DASSZC010000102.1:0-3202 GCA_035702925.1 Gemmatimonadaceae bacterium
CGGCGAAGAGTCGCTCACCCTGGTCTCGCCGCGAAACACGAAGCTGCCGATGCTCGGACTCGGCGGGAGCGTCGCGACGCCGAAGAAGGGAGTCACCGCGGCGGTGATCGTCGTCGGCAGCTTCGACGAGCTGACGTCGCGCGCCGCCGAGGCGAAGGGAAAGATCGTGCTCTTCGACGTGCCGTTCACGAGCTACCGCGAGACGGTCGCCTATCGCGTCGGCGGGGCGAGCGCGGCGGCGAAGGTCGGCGCGGTCGCCGCCCTCGTACGGTCAGTGACGCCGATGTCGTTCCGCACCCCGCACACCGGCGTCATGCGGTATGACTCGACCATCGCGAAGATCCCCACGGCAGCGGTGACGGTGGAGGATGCGCTGATGATGCGCCGCATGCTCGCCCGCGGCGAGAAAGTCGTCGTCACGCTGAAGATGAACGCACGCACCCTCGCGCCGTCGCCGTCGCGCAACGTCGTCGCCGAAGTTCGTGGATGGGAAAAGCCCGACGAGGTCGTGCTCATCAGCGGGCACTTCGATTCGTGGGACGTCGGCCAGGGCGCGATGGACGACGGCGGGGGCGCCGTCGCCGCGTGGGAGGCGGTGCGGCTCATCAAGCAGCTCGGCCTCAAGCCGCGCCGCACGGTGCGTGTCGTCCTTTGGACCAACGAGGAGAACGGGGGCGCCGGAGGGAAAGCGTACCTCGCGGCGCATCGCGCCGATGTCGACAAGCACCTGCTGGCGATCGAGTCGGACAACGGCGTCTTCAAGCCGCGCGGCGTCGCCTTCACCGGGACGGACAGCGCGACCGCGCTGATCCGTCAGGTCGCCCGGCTGCTCGACCGGATCAGCGCCGGCGGTGTCGTCGCCGATGGCGGGGGCTCGGACATCGAGCCGCTCATGACGTCAGGCGTTCCCGGAATGTCCCCCGATGTCGACGAGTCGCGCTACTTCTGGTACCACCACACCGAAGCCGACACGATGGACAAGCTCGACCCGCACGAGGTCGCGCTCTGCGTCGCGACGATGGCGGTGATGGCGTACGTCGTCGCCGACATGCCGGCGCCGCTCCCTCACGGCTCGCGCGCGGCGAGACCGCTGTAGTCGCGGATGTAATCGGCGGGGTCGTGCCGCTCGCTCGCCAGCATGAGCAGCACGGCCCCGTCTGTCCATTCCTCGGTCTCGATCCAGACGTTAGGCGGGATCAGCAGCCCGGTGGCGGGGGTGTCGAGCCGCACCCGCTCCCTCCGTTTCGTGTCGTCGACGACGACCGTCAGCGCGCCGGCGACCGCGACGAAGAGCTGCGAGGTACGGTGGTGCGCATGCCCGCCCCGCTTCGCCGAGGGCGGCGCACCGTATACCCAGCGTGCTCGCTCCATCGCGAAGGGGACCTGCGCACCGCTCTCGCAGATGGTGATGCTCCCGCGCGGATCGGTGTTCGTCGGGAGGTGGACGATGCGCCAGGGGGAGGCGGTGTTCGGTCGAGCGCTCATTCCGTCCTTTCAGGGGGGTCAGAGTCGTTGAAGCGCGATGATGCGCGTTGAAGAACGATGATGGACCTCCTCGTCCGCAAGCAGTCGATCTTCACAACGCCGAGCTCGCATCACAAATCTTGCGAGCACGAGCATGTCGGCCCGGTTTTCCACGTCGGCACCCCTCTTGCCTCCATGCACGTCGCCGCCGTTTTCCCCTCGCTGGCGCACCGGTCCCACCCCTCTACGGAGTCTCCGACGATGGCCTCGATCTGGAAGGGCTCGCTCGCTTTCGGGCTCGTCAACATCCCCGTCGAAGCGAAGACCGCCGTCCGCGAAGACCACATCTCCTTCCGCATGCTGCACGAGGAGGACATGTCGCCGGTCAAGTACGAGCGCGTCTGCGCCGTCGACGGCGAGCCGGTGCCCTGGAACGAGATCGTGAAGGGCTACGAATACGAGAAGGGCAAGTACGTCGTCATGACCGACGACGACTTCAAGGCGGCCGCGCTCGAGTCGTCGAAGACCCTCGAGATCCTCGACTTCGTGAAGCAGGAGGAGATCGATCCCCGCTTCTTCGAGACCCCGTACTACCTCGTGCCGTCGAAGGGGGGTGAGAAGGCGTACGCCCTGCTCCGTGAGGCGCTGCGCACCTCGGGATCGGTCGGGATCGGCAAGGTCGTCATGCGGCAGAAGGAGCACCTCGCCGCGATCCGCATCGTCGGCGACGCGATCGTCCTCGAGCTGATGCGCTTCGCCAACGAGCTGGTCGACGTCACCGAGTTCAACTTCCCGTCGAGCGACATCGTCCGCCCGCAGGAGCTGAAGATGGCCGAGCAGCTCGTCGACTCGCTCGCCGAGTCCTTCGACCCGGCCAAGTACACCGACGACTATCGCGCGAACCTGATGAAGATCATCCGCGCGAAGATGAAGGGTAAGAAGATCACCGTCCCCGAGCCCGAGAAGGAGCCGGCCGACTCGCAGGTGTTCGACCTGATGTCGCGCCTCGAGGCCAGCCTCAAGGAGAACAAGGGGAAGGGACGCGCCGTTCGCGCCGCCCGGAAGGGCGCGGCCGCGACCGAGAAGCCGGCGCGCGCCAAGCGGGCCAGGCGCAGGACAGCCTAACGCTCGCCGCCGGTGGCCGCCGCGAAGAAGTCGTCGAAGAAGTCGTCGAAGAAGTCACCGGGTACCCCGAAGAAGCGCGCGCCGTCCACGCGCGTATCGTCGGCACGGGAGAAGCTCGCCGAGTATCGTCGCAAGCGCGACTTCTCCCGTACCGACGAGCCTTCGGGGAGCGAGCCCGCTTCCGCGCGCGACGAGAGCGCGCGCAGCAAGCTGCGCTTCGTCATCCAGAAGCACGCCGCCAGCCACCTGCACTTCGACTTTCGCCTCGAGCTCGACGGCGTGATGAAGAGCTGGGCGGTGCCGAAGGGACCCAGCTACGACCCCGGCACCAAGCGGCTGGCGATGGAGGTCGAGGACCACCCGATCGCCTACAACACCTTCGAGGGGACGATCCCCGCTGGCGAATACGGGGGCGGTACCGTCATGCTGTGGGACCGTGGCACCTACGGCGCGCCGGGACTCTCCGGCCCCGAAGGGGTTCGCGCCCTGCGCAACGCGTACGCGAAGGGCCGCCTCGACCTCGTCATGCACGGTGAGCGGCTGCAGGGTGGCTGGGCGCTCGTCCGCATGCGCGAGACGAGTGGCAAGCCGCAGTGGCTCCTCATCAAGCGCG
>DASSZC010000243.1:0-3242 GCA_035702925.1 Gemmatimonadaceae bacterium
GCAGTTGCTGCTGCAACAGCGGGAATATTCAACAGGAGCCACGGAGCGCACGGAGGGTCTGGTGACTGCGGCGACATCGCTTGAACAAGATTCGAACTGGCTCGGGGGAAGCATGGTGAGATCATCTCACCCACTTGCCCCAAGCTGTTCGACCGTGGTGGGAAGAACTCACCCTTCAAGGCTGTTCTCGGAGCCTCGGTGCCTCGGTGGCGCCGTTCCGCTGCACCCGCCAGATACGCGATTCCCGTCAACGCGGCGTAAGTGTCGTTGACCCCGACCGCGCTCCCCCGCAGCTTTCGACGGCAACCGCTTTCCCCTCGCCCCCGATCTCTCAATGACACGCTCGTCCCTCCCCGCGACGCTCGCGCTTGGCGCGGCGATGCTCGCGCTCCCCGTCGCCGCAGCGAGTGCGCAGTCGACGCTCCCCGCGACCGCCGTTCCTCCCCTCAAGGTCGTCGATCCGGCGTTCATCGACCGGAGCGCGAATGCCTGCGCTGACTTCTTCCTCTTCGCGAATGGCGCGTGGCTGAAGAACGACACGATTCCCGCGGCGTATTCGTCGACGGGGGTCAGTCGCGACATGGGGGATCGCAATGAGCTCGTCGTGCGCTCGGTGCTCGACGACGCGATGGCGCAGCGGAAGACGCTTCCGGCGAGCAGCACCAAGCGGAAGCTCGGGACCTTCTACGCGACGTGCATGGATTCGGCGAGCGCGGAGAAGGCGGGAGTGAAGCCGCTGCGCGGGACGCTGGCGTCGATCGACGCGATCAGCAGCAAGCGCGGGCTGATCACCAGGATCGCCGAGCTGCAGAAGAGGGGGGCGAATGTCGCGTTCCGTTTCGGGCCGGAGGTGGATGCTCATGACTCCAGGCACTACCTGGCGGGGCTCGATCGCGGTGGGCTCGGGCTTCCCGATCGCGACTACTACCTGAAGCCGGGGGCGTCGGCCGACTCGACGCGCACGGCGTACGTGAACCACATCGCGAAGACCTTCGTGCTTGCCGGGGCGAAGGAGGCGGCGGCTCGCGCGGACGCGCAGAAGATCATGGCGCTCGAGACGGAGATGGCGAAGGCGTCGCTGACCCGCGTCGCGCGGCGCGACCCGTCGGCGACCGATCACCCGATGTCGGTGGACTCCCTGAAGAAGGTCGCGCCGGCGATCGACTGGCCGACGTACTTCCGCAGCGCGGGGCTCGCGAAGCCGGTGACGCGGGTGAACGTCGGCGAGCCGGCGTTCTTCGCGCGCGTCAGCACCCTGATGGACAGCGTGCCGCTCTCGACCTGGAAGGCGTACCTCAGGTACCACGAGCTGGCGAGCGCGTCGCCCTGGCTGAGCAGCCCGTTCGTCAACGAGGCGTTCGCCTTCAGCTCGCGGTTCAGCGGCGCCAAGCAGCTGCTTCCCCGCTGGAAGCGCTGCCTGCGGGCGACCGACGGGATGGTTGGCGAGGCGTTAGGCGCGGCGTACGTCGACAAGACCTTCTCCCCGGAGGCGAGGGAGAAGGCGAAGGCGGTGATCGACGACATCCGGTCGGCGTTCGCCGAGCGGGTGAAGAAGCTCGACTGGATGAGCGATTCGACGAAGGCGCAGGCGCTCGACAAGCTGGCGAAGATGCACGAGAAGATCGGCTACCCCGACCTCTGGCGCGATTACTCGAAGCTCAGGGTGAGCGAGGGGCCGTTCATCAACAACGTCGTCCGGGCCGAGGCGTTCGAGTGGGAGCGCGTCGCGAATCGGCCGGGACTCCCGGTGGACACCACCGAGTGGGGAATGACCGTCCCGACGGTGAACGCGTACTACGACCCGTCGAAGAACGAGATGGTGTTCCCCGCCGGTGCGCTGTCGCCGCAGACCTTCGATGCCAGCGCCGACGACGCCGCCAACTACGGATCGTTAGGCGGGAGCTGGGCGGGGCACGAGCTGACCCATGGCTTCGACGACGAGGGGCGGCACTACGACGCCTACGGCAACCTGCGCGACTGGTGGGCGCCGTCGGATTCGGTGGTCTTCTCGAAGCAGGCGACCGTCGTCGCCGACCAGTTCAGCGGCTATGTCGCCGTCGACACGCTGCACGTGAACGGCCGGCTCACCCTCGGCGAGAACATCGCCGACTACGGCGGGATGCTGACGGCGTACGACGCGCTGCAGAAGGCCCTCGCCCGGAACGGGCGCCCGGGGCTGATCGACGGCTTCACCCCCGAGCAGCGCTTCTTCATCGCCTATGCGCAGAGCTGGCGCAGCCACCGGCGCCCGGAGGCGGTGCGCTCCCAGGTCGCGGTCGACCCGCACGCGCCGGAAGCGTGGCGGGCGAATGGCCCGCTCATGAACATGCCGCAGTTCGCCGCGGCGTTCGGGTGCAAGCCGGGGGACCCGATGGTTCGCCCGGACAGCCTGATCCCGAAGATCTGGTGACGGGCTGACAGGAGGGTGACCGGACTGTAGGGAGGAATCCGATGGCTTTTCCGGATCCTGAGCCGCATAGTGGACGAGAGCCCTCACACGCCTCACTCCTTGAAGGAGGCACCAGATGGCGACCGCTCCACAGCTCGAGATCAAGTGCGGGACCTGCGGGTACTGGATGCCCGCGCCGCTCACGGCCGCGGGTGCGCCCCAGGATGCGGCGGCGCTCGTCGGCACGACGGTGCAGTGCCGCAAGTGCCTGCAGCGCACGACCTGCACGACAACCAACATGCGGCTCCGGGCCGAGGGCGGCGTCGTCGCCTGACCGGTCCGCCTAACGTTCCGGGAACCGCATGGCGCCATGGCAGGTGATCTTTCACGTCGTCCCCCACCGCGCCATGGCCAGCGCCCCACGCGTGCTCGACGCGGCGATCGTCGCGACGACCGACTGGTGGGGCGCCGGCACCGGGACGCGGGAGCTGCGCGACCGGCTGGGCGTGCTGGTCGGGCAGCCGACGCGTACGACGCCGACCGTCGAGAGCTGGGGGACCGCCGACGGGAACGGCGTCGACGTGCATCTTTCCGGCGGGAAGATCGCGCGCGTCATCGCCCACGTCGACGTGCGCAAGCTCGACCCGAAGTTCGGTGCCGCCCTGCTCGGTCTCGCGCGGTCGATGCAGAGCGTCCTCGTTCGTGCCGACGGATGGGTGACCGAGCCGACGGTCGGCGGGTACAGCGGCGCCCTGCGCGGTGATCCGGCGTGGGCGCACGCCAACGAGCCGAAGCCGCCGAAGATCGCGACGGAGGCCGAGGAGGAGGAGGACGCATGACGATCGCCCGTGAC
>DASSZC010000401.1:0-4239 GCA_035702925.1 Gemmatimonadaceae bacterium
GCCGGCGAAGAGGTCGGTTGGACCGTTAGGCAGCACCCGGTCGAGGCGTACTCCGTCGGCGCGCACCCGCAGGTCGGTGACGATCGGGTCGGTCAGCCGCGACGCGACCACGCTCACCGCGCGCTCGACGTCCTCGTCGGGCCGGACGAAGCTCGCCGTGCCGTGAGCCTCGAGCGC
Organism: Gemmatimonadaceae bacterium; assembly: GCA_035702925.1. Lineage (GTDB taxonomy): Bacteria > Gemmatimonadota > Gemmatimonadetes > Gemmatimonadales > Gemmatimonadaceae > JABFXC01. The sequence goes on from DASSZC010000401.1 coordinate 178, forward strand.
GAGCTGCTCGACGAGCGCGGCGTTGACGTCGGCGCCGACCCCGAAGGTGAAGACCCGCGCCCGCCCGCGCTCCCGCGCCGCCGCCGCGGCGATCGCCTCCGGCTGGGTCTCCCCCACCGTCGGCGCGCCGTCGGTCAGGAAGAGCACCAGCGGCAACCGGTTTTCCGGGCTGTGCACGCGCAGCGCTTCATCCAGTGCCCCCGAGATGTTGGTCGATCCCTGCGCATCGAGCGCGTCGAGGTAGCGCTGCGCCTCGCGGATGTTCACCGCGCTCGCGCTGACGAAGGAATCGCGGAACGTCCGCACGTCCGTGGAGAAGTCGATGATTCGGAAGCGGTCGGCCCCGTCGAGCGTCGCCAGCACCTGCCGACCCGCCGCCTTCGCCTGCGCCAGCTTGCGTCCGCTCATCGACCCCGAGACGTCGAGCACCAGCGTCACGTCGCGCGGCGTGTGCCTGACGCTCCGCGCCGGCGGGGTGAGGGTGATCAGCGCGAACTTCTCGCTCTCGCTTGTCGCGTGCGCCAGCAGCGACACCGACGCCTCGGTCGAACGCCGGATCGGCACGAGGATCGTCACCTCGCGCGTGTTCCCGTCCGCCTCGACCGTCACCCGCCCATTGTTCACCCGTCGCGTCAACTTGTGCGTCGGCGAATACGGGGTGCCTAACGCGGAACCCTCGGCGAAGCTGAGGACGAAAGTCTCCGCCTCCCCTCTCTCATCTCTCCTCTCTCTTTCGGACCCTCTCTCATCTCTCGTCGCCGTGTTGTTCCCCGCCCGGCGATAATCTACCCTGAGCGCGTCGCCCTCCCGCCGCGCCACCGCGTCGAATCGCACCACGACGCGCTTCACCTCGCCGGGACGGATGGGGAAGATCCGCGCGCGCAGCATCCCCTGTCCCATCCACTCGACGAGCGCGGGGTCGCGCTGCCGCCGGACGATCTCTTCGTAGATCCCGCGCGCCTTGTCCGCGCTCATCGTCTCGCCTGCGACCAGCTCGCCGTCGATCGACAGCTTCAGGTCCTGGAACGCGGCACCGTCAGGCAGCGGGAAGATGTAGTCCGCCTCGGCGATCCCACCCCCGCGATTGGTGAACTGCTCCTCCACTTCATAGTGGAGCACGCGGTCGTCCATGCGCACCTGCACATGGCTCGCCGTGCGCACCACCCCCCACTGGATCGGGCGCGGGCAGAGCTGGTTCGGCAGGCACGGTCGCGGAACGATCGTTCCCTGCGCGCTCGCGGCGAGCGGGATGAGGGCGACGAGAGTGAGGACGGACAGGGCACGGCGCATTGGTACTCTCCGAAAGGTCTGCAGAGAGACGCCGGCCAAGGCGGGACTTGCACACTACTAGCGGAATCGGACGAGGCGATTCTCCGGGATCGGCTTTGTTGACCTACCGACGTGGAAGATCCGTCGCAACGACCATCACCCAGGTTCCAGCCGCCCTGGATGTCCCTCTATCGGGACGATCGTAACGGTTGAACTTCGATTTTGGGGATTTCAGGGATCAAGGCAGATCCGACCTCGGTCGGCCACGAGGAGCGGCGGGCGCCACACGGAACGATCTGCCTTTATCCGTAGTGATCCCTGAAATCGTCGTTCACCCGTTAGGACCCGCCGCCTCTAGTGGCCGGAGTCGTCGGCGCGATGCCCGGGGCGATGCTCTCCGTTGCGACCGTACCCCCCGCCGTTGCCACCCGCTGGTCCCATCCGCGGACCATCTCGATGAACGCCCGGGCGATCTTCGGGTCGAACTCCTTCCCCGCCCGCTCGTCGAGATACGTCAGCACGCGCTCCGACTCCCACGCCGCGCGATAGGGCCGGTTGGTGCGCAGCGCATCGTACACGTCGCAGACGTGAACGAGCTCGCTCGCGTGGTGACAGCATCGCCCGTAGTGCGGCTTCGGATAGCCGCCGCCGTCGATCATGATGTGATGCTCGTAGGCGACGACCGCGGCGAGGTCGAGGTTCTTGTCGCTGGCGACGATCAGCCGCGCGCCGTCCACGGGATGCCGCTGCATCACCTCGCGCTCGGCGTCGGTCAGCTTCCCCGGCTTCACGAGGATGTCCTTCGGGATGCGCACCTTGCCCAGGTCGTGCAGCAGCCCGGCGACCCCGAACGTTCGCACGTCGGCGGCCGCCAATCTGAGGTGCTCGGCGAGCGCCATCGTCAGGACGCTGACGTTGAGCGAATGCGTCGTCGTGTACTGGTCGAATTCCTTCATCTGGACGAGCGGCAGCACCATCTGGCTGTCGCCGTGCATCGCGACCGCGAGCGAGCGGACCACCGCTTCCGCCTCCATCAATGGAAGCTCGCCGCGCGTCGCGACCTCGTCGTGCATCCAGCGCACGGCGTCCGCCTCGGCGCCGAGATCGTAAGTGACGCGGCTTCCCGGTTCGACCTCGCTCGGCTCGTCCTTGATCTGCGGCGCGTCGCCGCGGATCCCGATCGCGCCGAAGCGGATGCTGTGCCGCCGTCCGCCGGGACGCGACTCGACCGTGCTCGGCGCCACCGCCATCGCCAGCCGCGAGACGACGTCATCGAGGAAGTCGGCGTACTCCTCGCGCGAGACGACGTTCACGATCTCGAGCCGCTGGATGCCGACGCTGGCCAGCTTGCGCCCCCAGTCCCAGGCGCCCATCTCGCGCAACGCCGCCTGACCGTACACGACCTCGTCGCCGAGAAAGGAGAACTGCGCGTACGGGTCGGTGCGCTGGAGCCGCGTCAGCTCCTCGTAGGCGAGATCCACCGCGCGCTCGCGCGCCGGATGCCCCGGCTGGTAGAGTCCCATCGCCGACAGCGCCTTCGCCAGCGTCGTCAGCACCCGCACCGGCTCGCTCATCCCTCCTCCTCGACCGGGCGCGGCACCAGGCGCCGCGCGTTAGGCAGCGGCCGCAGGACGCTGATCGCCGCGTGCCGGATCTCGGCGTCGGAGGACTTGGCCGCCCGCGCCAGCGTCGCGACCACGCGCGGATCCCTCGGCCAGTAGCTGCCTAACGCGGTGAGCGCGGCCAGCAGCTCGGGCGACTTCGGCGCCAGCCGCTCCCCGCCGAAGAAGCGCTTGCGGCCGACCATCACGAAGCGCAGCACCCAGTCCACCACGTCCGGCGACCTGATGCTCGCCACCGTGCGGATCGCCAGCGCCCGCAGCGACGGCGGGATGTCGTCCCGATCGACCCGGTTCATCAGAACCGGCAGCGCCGCCCGCGGACAGTTGCTCGCCGCCTCGTTCAGCGCGGCAAGCACCGTCCGCTCGTCGACGTCGAGTACGCCGAACATGATCCCCTGCTCGCGGGTCTCCGGCCGGCGCCAGAGGAGCTTGATCGCCTCGCGCCGCACCGCCGGCGTGCGGTCGCGCACCCACGCCGCTGGATCGAACTCCGCGGGAAGTGTGTTCAGTCTGCCGAGGAGCAGGAGGAGCTGCGCCTGCACCGCCGCTGTCGACTGTGGGAGCCGCCGGGCGATCACCGCGCCGACGTCGTCGCCGAGCTTCGCGAGGAGGTTGATGATCTGTCCCTGGCGCCGCTGGTCTTCCGAGTCCTCGAGGGCGTCGGCGAGCGCGTTGGCCGCGCCGAGTCCGACGCGCCCTACCAGCCGGTCGCGGGAGTGCCAGTCGGGTTGTGGCTCGCTGATCAGCGCGCGAACGCGCTCGGGGGTCGCCACCCGCTCCCAGATCCGCTGGGCGACAGCCGGTCGCGGCCCGCGCTCGAGCATCCCGATCAGCGTCGGCAGCTGCCGCTTCTCGACCATCGTTTCGATCGCGCGCCAGGTCGAATCTCCGGCGACGCCGATCTCGAGCGACATCTGCACCAGCCGCTGCTCCTCGACCGGGAATGCCGCGGCGGCTGTCGTATCGAGACGCGGGCGCGCCTTCGACATCCCCTCGAGCACCGAGCGATAGGCATCGGGGTTCGGATCTTCCAGCGTCCATTGGCCGACGAGCATCCGCACGTTCTCCCGGAGCGCCGCATCCGCGTCGACGCGACGTTCGGCGGCGCCACGCTCGGCGTGTACCGCGAGCTTCGAGAGCAGGCGCAGCATCGAATGCGAGATCGTCTGGT
>DASSZC010000342.1:0-2743 GCA_035702925.1 Gemmatimonadaceae bacterium
CCGATCGAGAGAGGAGAGACGAGCGACGAAACGACGATTGCGGTTCCTGCACACCCGCGGTCGCCGTCCCGGCTATCGGGGTCTCTTCTCTCTCATCTCTCGATCGCGGTATCTCTCGTCGCCGTGTCGAACCGCCCCCCCGGCGATCTACGGACGCCCTGGCTCTGCGAGCGGAGTGGAAGGCCACGGGATCGCGACCCAGACGCGGTAGTGCTGATGCGAACCGATCGCTTCACCAGCGGTCGCTCCGATGAACATTCCGAGAACCGCGCCGCCGACTGCGCCGAGCATGCGCCCGACGATGCGAGGCCCCGCGACAGCCGCGCCCCCAACGCCGCCGACAATGAACCCGAGCGACGTGCCGGCCCATCCGCCCCCTACCCCGAGGTCACCGCCATCTCTCGACACGAAAAGTCCCTTCACTGCTCCACGCGCCAGCCGCAAGGAGGGTTGCTTGGCCCGTGTGATGAAGATGCTGTCCTGGTTCACCCCGGCGAGATTTCCCTCCGTGATTCGAATTGGGTCGCCCGCGAGCACGATCCTGATCGTGTCGCCGATGTCCGCGTACTGGGCGCGCAAAGCGCGAGTGGGGACGAGGAGTAGAAGCGCGCCTACGATCAGTGAGAGTCGCATGCCGATGGGGTCGAGGGGATTGCCGTGAGCTCCGCCACAACGCTATGACGCCCGCCCTCGTGGGCCGATACGTCGCCTGACGTAGACGTCAGGAGACGGAGTCGCTGAAAAACGATGCTGCGCACTCGGCACATCGCCGTTGGCGGTGCGCCCAGCTGGTTCTCTCCTCTCTCATCTCTCGATCGTGGTATCTCTCATCTCTCGTCGCCGTGCTGGAGGCTCACTCCGGCTGCGGCCTCGGCAACCCGTTCGCCTCGCGCAGTCCCTCGAGGATCTCCTCTCCTCCCCGCAACCTGATGATCGACGCGAGTCGCTCGGCGTCGGCACGCGCGGTCGGTGGATGAAAGACGACGTGCTCGCGGATCATCACCTTTCCCCGCACGTCGGAGAGGAAGCCGTGCAGCGTCCAGCCATCGGGCCCCTCGACGGCGAGGGCGCCGATCGGGACCTGGCAGCCGCCCTCGAGAGCCGCGAGGAACGCGCGCTCGGCGTGCACCGCGATCGCGGTCGACTCGTGGTTCAGTGAGCGCAACACCGGGCCCAGCTCCTCGTCGTTCGCGCGCCCCTGCACCGCGATCGCTCCCTGCCCGGCGGCGGGGAGCCACTCGGGTGCGTCGAGGTACATCGCGATGCTCTGCTTCGCGTCCAGCCGGTGCAGCCCGGCGGCGGCGAGGATCGCCGCGTGCACCTGGCCATCCTCCACCTTCCGCACGCGCGTCGGGACGTTGCCGCGCAGCTCGACGACCTCGAGGTCGGGACGCAGCGAGAGCAGCTGCGCGCGCCGGCGCAGGCTCGACGTGCCGATGCGCGAGCCTCGCGGGATCTCGCTGAGCGTCTCCGCCGACAGGTTCGTGTTGAGCACGAGCGCGTCACGCGGGTCCTCGCGCTCGAGGACGGCGAGGACGGGAAGCCCGTCGGGTGCCTCGGTCGGGAGGTCCTTGAGGGAGTGCACGCAGCAGTCGACGGTCCCCTTCGCCAGCGCTTCCTCGAGCTCCTGCGTGAACAGCCCCTTTCCCCCGATCGAGGCGAGTGGGACGTCGAGCTTCTTGTCGCCTACGGTCGTGAAGGTCTTCAGCTCGCTCGCCACCCCGCGCACCGACAGCTCGAGCTGGACCATCCGCGCCTGGCGCAGCGCGAGCTCGGAGCCGCGCGTCGCGATCCGCACCGGGTCGCCCGGTGCCCGCCGCCTAACGGTCATCGGTGGCCTCCCCTCCGTTGGATTCGAGCCCCCCGCGCCGTGACGCCCACTCGGCGACAATCGCGTCGGCCAGCGCCGCGGTGGTGCTCGTCGCCGACTCGACCGCGACGCTCAACCCCGCCTCGCGCGCCGCGGCGGCGGTGATCGGTCCGATGCACGCCGCCGCGCCCTTCGCCGCCGCCGCGCCGACCGCCTCGACGAACGCCTTCACCGCCCCGCCTGACGCGTAGGCGACGTAGTCGACCTCCCCGCGCTCGAGCGCATCGGCCGCGGCCTGCGCCCCCGCGGCGTCCGGAATCGAGCGATAGGCACGCACCATGTCGACGACCGCGCCGAGCGTCCCGAGCCCGGCGGGAAGCGCATCGCGCGCGTCGGCGGCGGCGATGTAGAGGAACTCCGCCCCCTTGACGTCGTCGCGCGTGCCTAACGTCTCGAGCAGCCCCTCGGCGACGAACCGCTGCGGGACCACGTCGGGAGCGAGCCCGCGGGCCAGCAGCGCATCGGCCGTCGCCGGCCCCACCGCGCACAGCTTCCGGCCGGCGAGGGCGCGCGCGTCGAGCCCCGCTTCGCGGAGGGCGCTCCACAGCAGGTCGACCGCGACCTGGCTGGTGAACGCGACCCAGTCGTAGCTCCCCAGCCGGGCGACCGCCGCGCGAAGCGGCGCCTCGTCGAGCGGCTCGATCCGCGTCGCCGGCGCCTCGATCACCGCGGCGCCGAGCGCGCGCAGCCGCTCGGCCATCCCCCCGGAGCGCGCGCCGCCAGGGATGGCCGCCGCCCGCGTCACGACGATCCGCGCGCCGAAGAGCGGCCGCTGCTCGAGCCAGGCGATGCGCTCGCGCAGCGCCACCACCGGCCCGATCACCGTGATCACCGGCGCGCCGATCCCCGCCGCCGTGGCGCGCTCGGCCAGGG
>DASSZC010000238.1:0-4570 GCA_035702925.1 Gemmatimonadaceae bacterium
AGCCGCTGCGGCTCGTGTTCCAGGCGAGGAGGAGGAAGCCCACCGGCACGAGAAGCCCGATGAGGATGAAGATCGGGGCGTCGCCTCGCGGCTGCCGCGCCGCGCCGACCCACCATGCCGCCGCCCAGAGCAACGCCCACAGCCCGAAGCCGGGGATGTCACGAAGCTCGTCCGGGACCGCGGCGTCGGTTCCGCCGTCGCGCATGAGCGCGCGCTTCAGGCTGCGGCCGTCGGGCCACCGCAAGTCCGGGTCCCTCGCCAGGCACCGGCTGATGGACGTGACGAGATCATCAGGTTCGTCGGAGAGCACGACGTTGAGCGGTGGCGGTTCCTGCGTCGCGATCCTGGCGAGGACTTCGTTCGCGTTTCGTCCGTCGAACAGCGTCTGGCCGCTGAGCATCGCATAGCCGAGCATCCCGAGCGAGTAGATGTCGCTGCGCCCGTCGATGGAGTTGGTACCCGATGCCTGCTCCGGCGACATGTAGCGCGGTGTGCCGACGACCATCCCCGTCCCGGTGAGTGGGGACTGGCCCGTCCGTGCTTTCGCGATTCCGAAGTCGGCGAGGATCGCGCGCCCCGATTCGTCCTCGAGGAGGACGTTTTCCGGCTTGATGTCGCGATGGACGACGCCACGCCGATGCGCGTAGTCGAGGGCATCGGCGAGCTCGATGAGGATGCGGCGCGCCTCCTCGCTCGGCAGGCGGCCATCGCGCACGAGTCGCTCGGCGAGCGACTCTCCCTGGACATAGTCCATGACGAGGTACGGGAGGTTGCCGACCTCGCCGAAGGAGTGCAGCGGCAGGATGTTCGGGTGGGTGAGCCGCGCCGAGGTGCGGGCCTCGCGGCGGAAGCGCTCGCGCATCTGCGGGGTCGCCGCGATCTCCGGCGAGAGCACCTTGATGGCGACCAGCCGCTCCAGTCCGCGCTCGCGGGCGAGATAGACGAAGCCCATCCCGCCGCGGCCGAGCAGCCGGATGAACTCGAACTGCGTCCCGATCGCCGATTCGAGGGCGCGGCGCACGACGTCCACTCCGTCGGCACTGGGCGGGACCGGTGTCGCGCAGCGCGGACAGGACTTCGTGTCGGCAACGAGCGGCGTTAGGCACGCCGGACAGTGCATGCGACCTCCGCTGCAGCGAGGAGGCGGACGCGATCTCGTTCACCCGCGATTTGAATCATGATGCGCCCGGCGCCAATGTCAAACGCTCGCGTGCGCTCGATAGCGAGGAGCACCGTCAGCGGCCGAGACTGCCAGGCGCCCCGCCTTGCAGCGCGATGCCGCTCATCCTATCAGTGTGGCGCACCAACACCGCGAGGTACCGATGGAGCTCCGCCGGCAGTGCGTGGCAGTCGGAATCCTGGCAACGGGGATCGTCTCGCCCCTGCGGGGGCAGGCGGTGCGCGAACTGTCGCCCGAGCAGCGCGCGGAGATCGACGCTGGGCACGATGTGTTCATGACGTGGCCGGCGAGCGGGTCTCCCTGGCCGCGCGCCTGTGTGTTCCGCTATGTCGATGCCACCCCCGCCGAGGCGACCGCGGTGTTCATGGATTACGAACGACACGCCGCGTACATTCCCGACCTGAAGAAGGCGAGGATCTCGCGCGTCATCGATCCGGCCACCGTCGAAGTGGACTACCGTCTCCGCGTGCCGATCGTCGCCGACGAGGACTACACGGTGCGCGACCACCTCAGCAGCGTTGGCGACACGAGCTTCACGATCGAATGGACCCTCGTCAGGGCGACGACGACGAAGGCGACCGAGGGAAGCGTACGTTTCGAGCGCTATCGGCTCGCGACCTCGCCGCGTGACGGGACGCTGATGGCCTACTGCAATCTCGTGACGCCCGGCTCGCGGCTCGCCGGGCTGAGGTTCATCAAGTCGCGCGCGCTGTCGCAGGTGCGCGCGACGGCGCGCGCGATCGGCGAGGAGGTGACCCGTCAGCGCGCCAGCGACCGGGCACGACTCGCGGCCGAGTTGCGGGCGCTGCGGGCGGCGCTCGTCGCTGCGCGGGCGTCGCCGTGATCACCGCCCGTGGCCCCCGCGCGCCCGGCGCGCCGTGGCGGGCAGCTCGTCGGGTACTTTCTTCCGCATGAGGGGACGAACGACATCGCGTGGGGGCTGATCGCGTTCGACAGCCTCGCGTCCTACGAGCGTTACCGAGCGGGGCTTCGCGCCGATCCGGAGGCGCGGGAGAACTTCCGCATGGCCCATGAACAACGCTTCATTCTTCGTGAGGAGCGAAGCTTCGTCGAGCTGGTCGACGGCACCTTTGCGCTCCCACCCACGCCAGCCGTATCGAGGTGATGCCGATGACGACGCAGTTCGAGAAGGGCCGGCTGTTCCGCGCGCTGCACGAGCGAGCGGGCGCGTTCGTCATCCCCAACCCTTGGGATCAAGGGAGCGCGCGCCTGCTCGCCCACCTCGGCTTCGAAGCGCTCGCCTCGACCAGCGCCGGCTATGCATTCTCCGTCGGTCAGCTGGACAACACCATCGGGCGCGACCGGATGATGGAGCACCTCGGCGAGCTGGTTGCCGCGACCGCGCTCCCAGTGAGCGCGGACCTCGAGAATGGATTCGGGGACGACCCGGAGGTTGTCGCCGAGACGATCCGCCTCGGCGCGGAGGTCGGACTCGCGGGTGGTTCGATCGAGGACGCGACGGGGCGCGCGGAGTCGCCGCTCTACGATCGGGAGCTCGCTGCCGAGCGGATCCGGGCGGCGGCGGAAGCGGCGCGAGCGCTCCCGTTCACCTTCACGCTCACCGCGCGCGCGGAGAACTACCTCGTCGGCCGGCCCGATCTCGCCGACACCATCGCCCGGCTGCAGGCCTACCAGGAGGCGGGGGCCGATGTCCTGTATGCCCCCGGGCTCACGAGTGTCGCGGACATCACCAGCGTCGTCCGCTCGGTCGATCGCCCGGTGAACGTGCTGGCGGGGCTCCACAATGCGCATCTGACGGTCGCGGAGCTCTCGGACATCGGCGTGAAGCGGATCAGCGTCGGCGGCTCGCTCTACCGCGCGGCACTCGGCGCCGCACTGCGCGCGGGGGGCGAGATGCTCCGTGACGGCACCTTCACGTTCACGCGCGAGGCGATGAGCCATCGCGACGTCAGCGCGATGCTCGCGGACGGATGAATACCACCTCGCGCTACGACCGCTCGATCATCGAGGGGCCGCTCGCTCGCGCGGTCTGGAAGCTCGCGTGGCCGACGATGCTGACGAACATCTTCGGCGGGTTGCAGGGGATCGTCGACCACGTGCTCGTCGGGAACCTCGTCGGGTTCACCGGGAACGCGGCGATCGGGGTGAGCTCGCAGATCTTCATCATCGTCATCGTCTTCATCTCGTCGGTGTTCATCGGGATGAGCGTGCTGGTCGCGCGCTTCGTCGGCGCCGGCGACGAGGTGATGGCGAATCGCACCGTCTACCAGGCGTTCCTCACCGCGGTGGTCATGTCGCTCGGCATCATGGCGCCGATCGGCTACTTCGCCTCGCCCTGGCTGCTCGACTTCGTCAACGCCGCCCCGATCGTGAAAGCCGAGGCGCTGCCATTCCTGCGCATCCAGTTCCTGTTCAGCGCGGGGATGCTCGTCTTCTTCATGCTCGGTGGGGCGCTGCGCTCGGCGGGGGATGCGCGGACGCCGATGATCCTTGGCATCGCGCTGACGCTGCTCAACATCGCCTTCAACCTCGTCCTGATCCGCGGGCTCGGGCCGATCCCCGCGTTCGGGACGAAGGGTGCGGCGATGGGGACGGCGACCGCGTCGGGGCTGGTCGCTGCCTACTCGCTGGTGCAGCTCTGGACCGGACGGTGGGTGATCACCTTCCCGCGCGGGCGGGGGCTGGCGCCGGACTGGGCGATCATCCGCTCGCTCTTCCGCTTCGGGCTCCCGAGCGGGATCCAGGGGATCGCGATGAACATCGGCGGGGTGCTGATGCTGTCGTTCATCGGGTCGCTGCCGCAGAGCGCGCCGGCGCAGGCGGCGTTCGCGGTCAGCTACTCGCAGCTCTTCTCGCTGGTCACCTGGACCTCGGTCGGGCTGATGGGCGCGGCCGCGGCGACCGCGGGGCAGAACCTCGGCGCGCGCAACCCCGACCGGGCGATGCAGTCGGTGCACATCGCCGCGCGCTACGCGTTAGGCGGGGCGGCGATCATCGGCCTCGCGTTCCTGCTCCTGCCGGCGCAGCTGCTCGGGCTCTTCGGCATGCACTCCGGCCCGGTGGTCGCAATCGGGGTGCAGCTGCTGCGCGTGCTGAGCCTCTCCGGGCTGTTCGTCGCCGTCGCGCTGACCTATACGGGCGGGCTCCAGGGGACCGGCGACACGAAGAGTCCCCTCTACATCTCGATCATCTCGCAAGTCGCCGTTCCCCTCGGGATCTGCTACTTCGCCAGGCAGGCCGGAACCCTCACCCCGCTCACCATCTGGATCGCCATCCTCCTTGGCCACATGACCCGCTGCACGCTCAGCGTGCTGCGCTTCAACCAGGGAAAGTGGCGGGCGATCGCGATCAACGTCGAGCCGGCGCGTTAGGCGGCGGCCGGCGTCAGCTCAGCGGCTCGGCGTGGCC
>DASSZC010000522.1:0-2050 GCA_035702925.1 Gemmatimonadaceae bacterium
GAAGGGATGCTTCGTGCGGAGCGTCAGGATTTCGTGGAGGAGCTTCATCTATAGGCTCTATCGGCGAAGAGGGGAGCGCTGCGAAGGGCGAAAGAAGAAAGACGGGATGGATGGCTGACCGGTAGTGTCGGCCAGCCGTTCCGAGTCTTTCCTCTTTCGCCCTTGCGGCCGGTGCGACGAGCGCCTGGCCGACGGCGGTCTAGACCGCGACCGGCGACGTTCCGGACAGCCGCGACAGCCACGCCGCGCGCGTCTCGGGGGGTGTGCCGCTCTGGCTCGCGGACTGCGCGCTCAGGTAGGCGAGGAGCGCGTCGGCGAGCTCGTTGCCGCGCTGGTAGCGATCGGCGGGCCCCTTCGAGAGGCAGCGCATGATGATCGAGGAGAGCGCCGCCGGCGTCCGCGACTCGACGACGTCGGGGGCGACCGGCGCCTCGTGCACGTGCTTGTAGCCCACCGAGTAGGAGTCGGCGCCGTCGAAGGGAGGGAAGCCGAGGATCATCTCGTAGAGCATCACCCCCACCGCGTAGACGTCGCTTCGTCCGTCCACCAGCTTCCCCCTCGCCTGCTCGGGGGACATGTAGTGCGGCGTCCCCATCGCCCGGCCCGTCCCGGTCAGGCGGGCGTGGAACTTCGCGGTCGCGATGCCGAAGTCGGTGATGAAGGCGTGCCCGTCCTCGTCGAACAGCACGTTGTCCGGCTTGACGTCGCGATGGACGATGCCGCGCCGGTGCGCGTAGTCGAGCGCGCAGGCGATCTGCGCGGCGATGCCGGCGCTGCGGGCGTGCGGGATCACGCGGTCGCGCGCCAGGAGGTCGGCCAGCGATCCCCCCGACAGGTACGGCATGACGAGGTAGATGGACTCGCCGAGCGCACCGAAGTCCACGATGCCGCAGATGTTCGGGTGCATGAGCTGACAGGCCGCTTCCGCCTCGCGGCGGAAGCGCTCGACCATCTCGGCCTCGCGCGCCAGGTGCGTGTGCAGGACCTTGACGACGATCGGCCGGTCGAGCGCGACGTGCCGCGCCAGGTACACGTTCGCCATCCCTCCGCTCCCCAGCCGGCGCACGACCGTGTAGCGCCCGCCGGCGGCGCGCCGCAGGGCACCGATCTCCGGATCGGGCGGCTGGGCGCTCGGCGCCGCGATGTCCGGCAGCGACTCCTTGCACCGCGTGCAGTTCAGCGCGGAGGCGCGATTCCAGGTGCCGCACTCGGGACAGAACAAGGGCGTCGGGGAGGGGCGTAGTGAGGCGCTGACGAACGGCGAGCTGCGAACTGCGCAGTTCGCAATTCGCAGCTCGTGACCAACTGGCGATCGTCGGATCGCCGAGCGGCTATCGTCCGAACTGCATCCTTACGAAGTCGTACGGCGGCCAGGGGCCGGTGAGGCGGAAGGACAGCTCGAAATCGCGCCGCGCCTCCTCCTGCACCGCTTCCTCGAACGCGCTCCAGCGGTCCCGCTCGAGCAGGAAGCTCGCGGCGGCCTCCGCCCCGTCGGCGCCGGCTGGCCGGATCGCGATCGAGGCCGCCGCGTGCCGCCGCAGGACGCGGAAGCTCTCGGCGGCGACCGCGCCGACGTCGATCGCCATCTCCTCGGTGGCCCCGGCGGGCGACGTCCCCCCTCCGGCACCGACGGCCGCGATCGCGCCGGTCATCCGCTCTGCCTTGCGCGTGACGTGGACCCGGGCCCCGACGCGCCCCTCGACGTACGCCAGCGCGTCGGTCAGGGTCACGAAGTGCAGCTCGAGCCAGCGCTCCAGCGCCTCGCGCGCCCGGAAGACCACACCGGCCGGAGCCGGCAGGATCGCCCGCTGCGCGAACACACTCTCCACGACGCTCCGATGGGTCGTGACGTCACCGTCGGCGAGGGCCGGCCGCGAATAAGGAGTCTCGGCGACGATCGCCGCCAGGTCGCGAAAGGTGACGAGGTCGGTGCCCGGCGCGAGCGGCAGTCCGTCGCCGTCCGACGCCGCCACCCCGAAGAGCCGGAGTGCGTTCACGCTCCCGTTTCCCGCGCGGTCGCCGTCCCGACCCATGCTACCCTCCCCTCGCG
>DASSZC010000176.1:0-2712 GCA_035702925.1 Gemmatimonadaceae bacterium
GGGCGAACCGTGGGGCGCAGCTGCGCCAGCCGTTCGACCTCCAGCAGGAGCGACCGCGGTGCACTCGGCTTCGTCAAGTACGCCGCGACCTCCGCGGCGGCCGCCCATTCGCGATCGACCGGCATCGCGAACGCGGTGAACACGACGACAGGCACATGGCGCAGCCGGGCGTCGGCCCGCAGCGCGTGCACGAGGCACGCATGCTCCTTGTTCGACACGTAGAGCTCCGTGACGACGAGCGCGGGGTGGATGCTGCGCGCGACGGAGAGCGCTTCGTCCCCGCTCGCGGTCGCGATCGTCGTGTGGCCATGATGCGTGAGGAGATCCTGCAGGATGCGCCGGCTCTCCGGATCCGCGTCGACGATGAGGATGACGCGGCCGTTCCCCCGGGGGCTAGACCGCTTCGACATCGCTCGTCCACAGGGTCATCAGCCAGCGCACGAGCGAGACGAACTCGCGCGTGTCGAGGGGTTTCGGGAGCCAGGCGTCGCATCCGGCGCGCCGCGCGCGCGCCTCGTCCGCCGCCGTGGCGAAGGCGCTGACGACGAGCACCGGGAGGTGCGCGGTCTCCGGAGCAGACTTCAGCGCGCGGGTCAGCGCGATGCCGTCCATCGCGCCCGGGAGCTGGATGTCGGCGATCACCAGCCCCGGCGGGTCGAGCCGCGCTATCTCGAACGCGGCCTCCGCGGTCGCATGCGTGCGCGCCGCGTAGCCCGCTTCCACGACGAGGATGCGCATCAGCTTTCGATGCGCCGCATCGTCGTCGACGATGTCAACGTACTGCGCCATCGCGACGCCCCCTCCGCTCTCGGGCGCCGGAGATTCGACGCCCCTGTGGCCAACGTTACCCGCGGGACATGACGAGATGGTGAGCGGAAGATGACATTCCCGTCATCGGGCCGGCTCGACAGGGAGCACGGCATGGAAGGCGCTGCCCCCTCCCGGCGAGCTCTCGGCGGACACGCTGCCCCCCATCGCCTCTACCAGCCGCTTCGTGATCGCGAGACCGAGCCCGCTCCCCGGCACTTCGCGATCGGACGACAGCCGCTGGAACTCGACGAAGAGACGCCCCATCTCGGCGGCCGGAATCCCCGGCCCGGTGTCGCGCACCGTAAGGCGGACCCCGCGTTCGCCGTCGCGCGCGACTTCGACCACCACCTCGTCGCCGGCGTGGCTGTACTTCAACGCGTTGGAGAGGTAGTTGAGCAGCACCTGCCGCACCCGTCCCGGATCGGCGGTGAGCGGCACCTCGTCACGGAAGCGGGTGGCGACCGTTATGCGCTGCGCGGCGGCGAGGGGCGCGACCGTCGCCAGTGCTTCGGCGACGAGGGCGCGCAGGTCGATCCGCTCGGGGCGCATCTCGACGACCCCGGCCTCGACGCGGGCGAGGTCGAGCGCGTCGTTGACGACGCGGAGCAGGTAGCTGGCACCGGTCAGCACGTCGTCGACGTACTCGACCTGCTCCTCGGTGAGCGCGCCGGCGCGCCCGTCGCGAAGGAGCTGGGCGAAGCCGAGCACCGCGCCTAACGGCGTGCGAAGCTCGTGCGAGAGCCCGGCCAGCATCGCGCTCTTCGCCTTGCTCGCGCGCACGGCGCGCTCGCGCGCCGCGTCGAGATCGGAGATCAACCGGTCGCGGTCCGCCTCGGCGCGCACGCGCTCGGTGACGTCGACGACCACGGCCACCCCGCCGACGACGCGCCCTCGCCCATCGCGGAGGGGAGCGACGCTCGCCTCGGCGTGGGTCTGCTCGCTCTTCCCGGAGCGATTGAAGGCTACCGGCTCGGCGAGCATCACCTCACCCGCCAGCGCGCGCTCGATGCGGCGCCTGTTCAGCTCGAGATCGTTTCGTGCCGGCGCGAGGTCGGTCACGACCCGTCCGATGGCGTCGGCATGCGTGACGCCGCAGACCGTCTCCGCAGCCTGGTTCCACTCCGTGATCCGCCCCTCGATGTCGAAGGCGACGACGCCGAGCGGGGCGGAATCGAGCACCGTCCGGAGGAGCGCGCGCTCGGCGGCCAGCTCCTCCTGTGCGCGCGCTCGGTCGGTGACGTCCTGCGCGAGCATGATCGCCCCGGTCGGCGTGCCGCGTCCGTCGTGCATCGGCGCGAAGATGACGTCGTAGCAGCGCGCCTCATCTCCGGGTATCGCGTACCACCGGTCGCGGATCTCGCGCGGCGTTCCAGTGGTCGCACGCTGGTAGTCGTGGAGCATCTCGGTCCCGGCGAGGTCGGGCATGACGTCGAGCACGGAGCGCCCGATCACGCTGGCGCGCCGCATTCCGGATTTGCGCTCGCTGCAGCTGTTCCACTCGACGATGCGCAGGTCGCGATCCACCGCGACGAGGGAGTGAGGCGCGCTGTCGAGGATCGTGCGAAGCAGGGGCAGGTCGGTAACCGGTGACCCGCTCACCGTGGCACGAGCGGTGACGTCGGTCGTGAGGACGACGCCGCCGATGACGGTGCCGTCGTCGTCGCGAATCGGGGTGTAGGTGACGTCGTAGTAGCGCGGCGGCCCCGCCTCCGTCGCCCGCCACTCGCGGTCGCGGGCGTCGACCGTCTCACCGGCGAGGGAGCGCCGGTACTCCGCCTCGATCGCCGTCCCGCGGATGTAGGGAAAGAGGTCGAGGATGCTCCTGCCTAACGCGTCGGCGCGGCTGATGTCGTTGTTGCGGGCGGTAGCCGAGTTCCACTCGGTGACGCGCAGCTCCGTGTC
>DASSZC010000196.1:0-3157 GCA_035702925.1 Gemmatimonadaceae bacterium
GATGTCGAGGACCTCGATCGCCCCCGCGCACTCGCGCGCCACGAGCAAGCCGCGCTTCATGCTGCCGAAGGCGAGCGTGAGGTCGGCGCTCACTGCGCCGTCGGCGTTCCCGGAGTTGGCGTCCACCCCGCTCGGCACGTCGAGTGCGACGACGCGCGCGCCGCGCGAGCGCGCAGCATTGATCTCCCCGATCGCCTTCGCCACCTCGCCGCGCGGCGCGCCGCGGCTTCCCGTCCCAAGCAGTCCGTCGACGACGACCGCTTCGTCACCGTGAGGCAGGTCGCCGCGGACGTCGCGGCGGGCGTCGTCGCGGGCGGCGATGGCGTCGGGACCGGTCGGGGTGCCCGCCGCGCAGACGCGGACGGTGTAGCCGCGCCTCGACAGCTCGCGCGCGACGATCCAGGCGTCACCGCCGTTGTTGCCGCTCCCGGCGTAGACGGCGATCCCGCCCCTGCCTAACGCTCCGAGGTGGTGCGCGATCCGCTTCGCCGCGGCGACCCCGGCGCGGCGCATCAGCTCGCGCCCCGGCGTCCCGGCGGCGATCGCCGCGGCGTCGAGCGTCGCGCTCTCGGCGGCGCTGGTGACGCGGACGAGCGCGTCGCGGGGCGACTTCATCGCGCGCCGAGCAGTGCCCCGGCGTAGGCAACGACGCGATGCGTGTCGCCGTTGACGATCCCGGAATGGCTGTACGAGACGAGCTCCCCCTCGCTCGCGCCGCGGATGCGCGCGTACTCGCACGCCGTCGCCGTCGCGGCGACGCCGCACATCGAGATGCGATGGATGGCCACCTCGCGGAACAGCCCCTCGCCGTCGAGGGCGACGATCTGGTCGAGGGCGAGCGAATCCTTCGCCTCCGCCTCGGCCGCGCTCTCGTAGTGCGTCAGGTCGCTGCTCGCGACGACGAGCACATCGCGGTCGCCGACCGCGTCGGCGATCGCCGCGGCGAGGGTGCGGCTCCGCGCCCAGTCCTTCCAGCCGACGATGATCGGGACGATCGAGACGCGCGGGTTGCGCATCTGGAGGAAGGGGAGCAACACCTCGATCCCGTGCTCCTCCGCGTGCGCAACCATGTCCTCGACGAGCAGGGGGGCGGCACGCTCGACGATGGTGTGGCCCAACTCGAGATCCGGCTGCACGTCGCCGAGGGGGGTGCGATACGCGCGGCCGAGGAGGATGCTGCCCCCCTCGATGGCGGTGCCGCGACCGGTGTGATTCGGCGAGAGGATGATCACCGTGTCAGGGACCTGCAATGCGCCGAACACCGCGCCGCCGACATGCCCGCCGTAGAGCAGCGCAGGGTGCGGGGCGAGCACGGCCCAGGCGCTGCGTGGGGCGAGCGCCCTGCTCATGTAGGTGCGCAGGTCGGCGCGCAGCCGCCCGGGGAGCGACGGATAGAAGGTACCGCCGACGGCGGGGTGCCGCGTCGGAACTGTTCCGCGCTCGGTCATCTCTGCAATGTGGTTCGGGTGCGCGCGCGGTGCTGCGCGCTGGCACGGGCTAGCGGCGTGACGTCAGGCGCGCTGGACGTGTGACCAGGGATACTCGCGCTCGAACGCGTCCTCGAAATCGAAGACGTCGGCGAAGTCATCCTTCGTGTCGTTGGGCTGGCTGAGGAGCAGCCCCGTGTCGACCAGCGTGAAAACGATATCACCGATGTCCGACGTGCGAGTGACGCCCCAGTGCTCGAGCACGAGGCGGGCCATCACCCCATAACGGTCGAGGGCGAGAGCTCGGCACCCTTCGGAGAGCTCGCGCCCGGTGATGTGCCGGCGCTCCTGCAGGCGCGCCTGGCAATACTCGAGCGCGCCGAGCACGAAGAGATACGCGTGCTCGTGGAATCTCGGCTCACGAAGCCGGATGCGATCCATGATGCCGTCGCGGAACGCCAGCTCTGACACTGCCCTGCTCTGTTAACGGGTGACCGTGCAACGTGCGACGCGCACAATATCGGGCGCGTCGCACCGGGCGTCTAGGGGCAATGCGGGGGTCAGCTCGCCCGGTAGAGAGGGAACTTCGCGGCCAGCGTCTTGACGTCGGCGTGGACCGCCGCCAGTCCGCTTTCGTCCTCGGCCGACGCGAGCGCGCGGTCGATCAGCGCGGCGATCTGCTGCATCTCCGCTGTCTTCATCCCGCGCGTGGTGACGGCGGGGGTGCCGATCCGGATCCCGCTCGTCACGAAGGGGGACTGCGTCTCCTTCGGAACGGTGTTCTTGTTGACGGTGATCCCCGCCTTGTCGAGCGCCTTCTCGGCGACCTTCCCCGTCAGGTTCCGGTTGCGGAGATCGACCAGCATCAGGTGATTGTCGGTCCCCCCGGAGACGACCTGGAAGTTCCTGGCGCTCAGCGCGGCGGAGAGTGCCTTTGCGTTATCGACAATGGCTTGGCAATACTGCTTGAACTCCGGCTGGAGCGCCTCGCGGAAGGAGACGGCCTTCGCGGCGATGACATGCTCGAGCGGGCCCCCCTGCGTACCGGGGAAGATCGCCTTGTCGATCGCCTTCGCGTGTGGCTCGCGGCAGAGGATCATCCCTCCGCGCGGACCGCGCAGCGTCTTGTGGGTGGTGGTCGTCACGATGTCGGCGTGCGGCACCGGCGACGGATAGAGCCCGGTGGCGACGAGCCCCGCGAAGTGGGCCATGTCCACCATGAACAGCGCGCCGACTTCCCCGGCGACGGCGGCGAAGCGGGCGAAGTCGATCGTCCGCGAGTACGCGCTGTAGCCGGCGATGATCATCTTCGGCTTGTGCTGCCGCGCGAGCTGCTCCATCTGCTCGTAGTCGAGCAGCCCGTTGTCCTTCACGCCGTAGGAGATCGCCTTGTACGTCTTGCCGGAGAAGTTCACCGGCGAGCCGTGGGTGAGGTGACCGCCGTTGGACAGGTCCATCCCGAGAAAGGTGTCGCCCGGCTCGAGGAAGGCGAAGAAGACCGCGGCGTTCGCCTGTGCGCCGGAGTGCGGCTGCACGTTCGCGTGCTCGGCGCCGAAGAGCTGCTTCGCGCGGTCGATCGCCAGTTGCTCGACCCCGTCGACGAACTCGCAGCCGCCGTAGTAGCGCTTTCCGGGATACCCCTCGGCGTACTTGTTGGTGAGGGGCGAGCCCATCGCTTCCATCACCGCGGGCGAGACGAAGTTCTCGCTGGCGATCAGCTCGAGTCCCTC
>DASSZC010000509.1:0-8402 GCA_035702925.1 Gemmatimonadaceae bacterium
GAACGTGCTGCAGTACATGCACTGACCGCAGCGATCGTGCGAGCCGGCGGCCAACGCGAGGCTGCCGGCTCGCAGACCCGGCGGTGACCTAATGCGCCTGACGCTTCGGAGGCGCCTGTTCGGATATCATCCCGACGACGACCGCACCGTTTCTCGCGGCGAGGTCGAGGGCGTCCTGCACGACACCATATTCGACGTCCTTGTCCGCCCGAACGTAGAGGACCCGGTCGATCGCTCCCGAAGCGTAGCTCGAACGTAGCGCTGCGGCGAGGGACTCCCGGTCGATCGGTCGCCTGTCGAGATAGAGCGTACCGCGGCGGTCGATCCCGAGCACGCGGTCAGCCGGTTGCTCGGGCCGGTTCGACGAGTTCTCCGCGACCGGCGGCACCGCCGGGATCCCCACCAGCATCGCGGGGGCGGCGACCATGAAGATCACCAGCAGGACGAGCATCACGTCGATCATCGGCGTGACGTTCGGCGTCGCCTGCACTACGTCGGTTCGAGCTGTCGGCATGGGAGCACTCCGTGGTAGGGGGCTCCGGACGTTGCCACAGCTCGATTACGTCACGATCACCCCGGCGTTAGGCGTTGATTAAGGAGCGATGACGGATTTCTGCAGGACTACCCGCGGGGCGAATCTGCGGGATCCGCGTACGCCCCTCTATCGGGACAGTCGTAACGGGTGAACGACAATTCTTCCGATTTCAAGGATCACAGCGGATACTGCCTCGGTCAGCCAGGACGCGCGGCGCGCGCCACGAGGAGCGATCCGCGTTCATCCGTAGTGATCGCTGAAATTGTCGTTCCCCCGTTAAGACTGCCCGCCTCGAGTGGCCGGGGTTGTCGGCGTGATCCCCAAAGCCCCTGAGGGCCCGCCTAACGTCCCAGGCAGGGCGCCGGCTGGCCGGTGATCCAGATGGCCGCGATCGTCGCCGCATCGGGGATCACGGTGGCGTCGCGCTCGACGGCGGCTGACCCGCCGCGGAGCTCGGCCGGCCTCACGTTCGCCTCGAACGACACCCCCGGGATGTCGGGGGCGAAGGCGACGATGTTTCCCTCCCCGACCGCGGCGCAGAGCTTTCCGTGCGCCGCGCGGAGCGCGCCGACGGTGCTCCCGATGTGAATTCCCTTCGCGGTGGTGATGACGGAGTCGCGGACGATGATGCGCGTGATGCTCGTGTCCGCGCTCCCCGTCGAGAGGGCGATGACGTGGCCGCCGCCGACGCCGATCGAGTGCGCCCGCTCGTTCATCCCCTCGGCGAGGGTGATCGCGCTGTCCCGGGTCTCGCACGCGGTGGACACGGCGGAGATCTTCGCGCCGATGCGCACCGGGCCGATCCCCTGGGTCGTGATCGGAGTCGGGGCGGTCGCGCATCCCTGCTGCTCGGCCGTGCGCGGGGGACGGTCGGTATCGCGCGGGTGGCCGGCGGCGTCGCGCTTCGAGTCGTGGCCGCTGAAGCAGGCGATGACGGCGATGGTCGGGAGCAGCGCGGAGACGGCGGTCGTCAGGCGCGGTCGTCGGGTTGGCATGGGCCAAACATGCTGCGTCCGCGCGAGCTGTTCAATGCCGCCGCGTCGGTGCCCCCCGGCCACTGCCGTCAGCTCGCGGCGAGCCCGCTCCCGATGCTGCTCATGAAGCCCTCGAAGACGTCGGGGTGCCACGACGCCGACATCTTCCGGAGCTCCTCGATCGCGCGCTCGTGCGACATCGCCGCGCGGTAGCTGCGCGTCGACGTCAGCGCGTCATAGACGTCGACGATCCCGATGATCTGCGCGGACAGCGGAATCTCGTCGCCGCGAAGACGATCGGGATAGCCGGTGCCGTCGTACTTCTCGTGATGGGAGCGGATGATCGGCTTGATGTCCCACGGGAAATCGATCCCGCTGAGCATCTCGATCCCGTAGATCGTGTGCTGCCGCATCACGTCCATCTCGTCGTCGTCCAGCTTGCCCGGCTTGTTGAGGATTTCGTCCGGGACCTTCACCTTGCCGAGGTCGTGGAGGTATGCACCCATCCGGACGACGGTCAGCTCCGTCGACGGCAGCTCGAGCGCCTGGGCGACGCGGACGGCGAATTCGGCCACCCGCTCGCAATGACCGAAGGTGTACGTGTCGGCCGATTCGATCGACTGGCCCCACTTGCGGACGGTGTCGAGGTACACGCTTTCGAGCTCGGCGCGCTTCGTCGTGATGTCGACGAGATCGATTCGCGCGTCGAGACGGCGAAAGAGCCGGTGCGCGGTATTGAGGAGCTTCAGCGCCTCCTGGTTGCGGCCCTGCTCCTGGTAGAGGCGCGACAGCTCGCGCGACGCCTCCGCCTCGGCGAGCACGTTCCCCGATTCCGTCGCGATGTCGAGCGCGGTCCGGAGGCGCGCCTCGGCGAGCACGGTACGACCCGTCTCGCGGTAGATGACGCCGAGAACCCTGTACGCCTCGGCCTTCGTGCGCTGGATCCCGAGCTTGTCGAAGATCTGGAGCGCGGCTTCGGCGTTGCGGCGGGCCTCGTCATAACGCTGCTTGGCGATCAGCACCTCGGTACCGCTGAGGAGGCACGAGGCACGGAGGTGCACGTCACCGATCGACTCTGCAAACTGCTGGCTGCGGTCGAAGTAGCGCTCGGCGACATCCCACTCCTGGCGGTCGGCGGTGACCGTCGCGAGGTTGTGGTAGACGATGGCGCAGCCACGATCGTCGCCGACGTCGCGAAATGCCTCGAGCGCGCGGTGATAGTGCATGATCGCACGATCGAGCTCGCCCTGGATGCTGGCGATGATTCCGAGATTCTGCTCGATGCGGGCGCGGAGCGCGGGGCTGCGGAAGCCACCGAGCTGGATCGCCCGCTCGTAGACGGCGCGCGCCGACTCGAAGGCACCCGTCTCGAGATCGGCGCCACCAAGCGTGTTCAGCGCTTCGGCGGCGAGGATCTGGTCCCCCGCCTGCTGGGCGACCGCGAGGCTGCGGTTGCAGTGCTTCCGGCCGGCGTCCATCTCGTGCCGGCGAAAGCAGACGACGGCGAGCCGGCGCAGCGCTTCACTGAGTGCGCCCTGATCCTCGGTTGCCTCGGCGACGCGAATCGCTTCGGCGTATTCGTCGGCGGCGTTGGTGAGCCGCCCTCCCAGCTCGTGGGCGCGCGCCCCGCGAATCAGGTCGCGCGCAGCGACGAGCGGCGCGGCGTCACTGCTCGCCGCGCCGCTCTCCGGCTGCGTTTGCTGCTCACTCATTCGAGTCGCGCCGGGGGGGGTCGGTATCAGTAGGCGACGACGTAGTGCGAGAAGTGATTGATGTTGCCGCGGACCATCGCGTAGCTCTTCCAGTCGAAGGAGGCCGGGTTCTCGAGGATCTGGTATGCATCGTCGGTATAGACGACGCTCCGCGTCCGGCTCCTCTCGAGGTCGCAGTTGTGATAGTTGAGCAGGATGACCGAGGTGCCGAAGCGCAGGCCGTGCGGGGCGAAGTCCAGCTCCGCGTGCGTCGACACCGGCATCTCCACCGTTATGACGGTGTTCTCCACCAGGGCGCCCTTCGGAATCCAGAAGAAGTGCGGGCCGACGTGGAAGAACCCACCGTCCGGGCCGACGATCTGGACATCCGCTTCGTACGGCTGCGGCTCGCACTGGAGGACGGTCGTAGCGGTGCGCTGAAGACGCGCGCCCTTCGCATGCGTCGCCGCCCACACCGCGTGAAGCGAATCGTACACGCCCACGCTGCGGACCTTCACTTCAGCGATGCGCTGCTGCTCGCGGGCCTTCCTCGCCTGGAGGGTGTCATCCGGCGCGGTGGTGGTTGCGCTGAGTGCGGACACCGGCGCCGCGACGCTGGTCGGGCTGATCTCGGGCGCGGCTGGCGAGGACCGATCGGCGTTACAGCCGGGGATGAACGCAATCGCCGCGGCGAACGCGATGATCAGTTTGCCGTGGTGGCGCGCAGTGGGGGTCTTCATGATCGGTCCCGGGTCGGGATTTTCAAGTCGCGACCAGCTCGCGCTGGACGGCAGAGCCTGATTGCTCTGCGGACCGTCACATAGCAAGCCAGAGACCACGGATTCATCCGTGTAAACCATTTGTTCACAACATCTTATCTATTGTGATCTATTTCACATTCTCCCTCAACGAGACAAATGTTCCGGTCACGGGGACAAAATGACCGGGACCGGTTGTCCCCGAAGCACCGCGACCAGCACCTCCTCGAGCCGGTCGAGGGAGAAGGGCTTCGTCAGCACCGGCTGGCGGGCGATCGCGCCGCCGCGCGCGACGCGCCCCGCGACGTCGCCGGTGACGAACACCGTGCGTGCCGCGAGCCCCGGCCGATCGCGACGGAGGATCTCGTGCAGGGCGGCGCCATCCATCCCCGGCATGCGCAGGTCGCAGACGATCGCGTCCACGCTCGTCTGTTCGAGCGCGGCCAGTGCGGCGTCGCCATTGCCGACAGCGATGACAGCGAAGCCGCGAAGCGCGGCAAAGCTCTCCAGTCCCGCGCGAAGAAGGGGTTCGTCCTCGACGACCAGGACGCGCAAGCCGGCGAGCGGGGAGCGCGCAGGGGCGGCCGGCCGGTCGCCGCTCGGCCGCGCCACCGAGGTGGCAGTGCTCTCGACTGGAAGAGAAACGACCATCGTCGTCCCGCGGTCGGAGGTATCGGCGATCCCGATCGATCCGCCGTGCGCCGTTATGATCCCGTAGCTCACGCTGAGACCGAGGCCGGTACCCTCACCTTCCCCCTTCGTCGTGAAGAAGGGCTCGAAGATGTGCGCCCGCGCGCCCTCCGCGATCCCGCGGCCGGTATCCGCGATCTCGAGGACCACGCTCCCCGGCAAGGTACGGGTCGCGACACGGAGGGTGCCCCCGCCTAACGGCGCCATCGCCTGGACCGCGTTGGTCACCAGGTTGAGGACGACTTGCTGCAGCTGGCGACCATCGGCGACCACCGGCGGGAGCTCGCGGTCGAGCTGGAGGTCGACGGTAACCTTCGCATCGGCCAGCTGGAAGCCGCGCAGGCGCAACGTCCGCTCGACGAGGACATCGAGGTCGAGCGCCTCACGGCGGTTCTCGCTGCGGCGGGCGAAGGCGAGGAGATCCTTGACCACCTGGCTGGCCCGCGCCGTCTCCGACTTGATGACCTCGATCGGCTCGCGGTGGGCCGTCGTGAGCGCCGGGTCGCGGAGCAACAACTGCGCGAAGGCGCTGATGCTGCTCAACGGGTTGTTCACCTCGTGCGCGACGCCCGCGACCAGCTCGCCGACCGCGGCCAGTCGCTCGGTCTCGACGAGGCGCGCGCGCAGGTCGCGCTCGGCGGTCACGTCGCGGCCGATCACCAATGCAGCCGGCGGGTCGGCTTCCGGGAGGCGGCTGGCGGCGAAGGCCACCACGCGCGGCGGCGCACCCTGGCGCGGCACGCGCACCTCGCAGCGTGTCGCCGTTCCCTCGACGGCGCGCGCGAGCGCGTCAGTGATCATGACCCGATCGTCAGGCATGACGATGTCGGCGAGCATGCGGCCGACGAGATGCACCGGATCGATCCCCGCCACCTCGCGCACGGCATCGTTCGCCTCGCGCACACGCCCGCTCTGCAGGACGGTGAGCACGACGTCGGGCGCGGCACGGAAGAGGGTGCGGAAACGCCATTCCGCCTGGCGCAGGCTCTCGACGAGCTCCGCGTTCGACAGCGTCACGGTCAGGAGGTCGGTCATCGCCTCGACGCGAGCGATCTCCGCCGGAGTGAAGGCGCGCGGGGTCCGGCTGGTCACGGCAACCGCGCCGATGCGCTCGCGACGGCGGTTGATCGGCACGATGAGTATCCCGCGCACCGGTATCGAGGTGCCCTCCGGCTCGTGGAGCAGCCCCGCCTGCAGCGACGCATCGGCCAGGGTCCACGGCCGTCCCGAGCGGATCGCGCGGCCGAGCGCGGACTTGCTGACCGGGATCTCGCGACCGGCGAGCGGCGCGCTGAGCCCGATCGCCGCGGCGACACGCACCGTCCCCTCCCCGGCGAGCATGCCTAACGGGCCGGCACCGGTCATCAGGGCGAGGGCACCGCCGTCGGCGCTGGCGACGTCGACGACCGCCTCGATGAAGCGGTCGAGCACGCGCGCCGGGTTGAGCTCGAGGGAGATCTGCTGGCCTAACGTCCACATCCGCTGGAGGACGCGCTGCGCCTCGGCCAGCTCGGCGGTGCGTGCCTCGACCGCGACCTCGAGGCGCGCCGACAGCTCGCGCTCGGCGACGACGTTGCGGGAGAGGATGAGCCGTGCCTTGCGCTCGGCCTCGAGCACCATCGCCGCGCGTACCGCGAGCACGACGCCGAAGAGCGCGACCGCGACCGAGAGGAGGACCTCGCGCTCCCCGCGCACGCCGAGCACCCCGGCGGCGCCGGAGGTGATGATGATGGCGGCGATGACGGCGCGGGCGCGGAGTCCGTCGATCGCGTGCTCTCGCGCCGGGTCCTCGCTGTTCTCATCGGGATCGGCGAGCCCCGGGAAGACGGCGGCGAACACCTCGCGCGAGGTCAGGCGCGCGGGAAGCGCGAGGCTGTACGCGGCGACGGCGAGCCCCCACCACAGATCCGCGCTCGTCGGGTCGACATGGCCGACGACCACCGCCTGGCGGGCGATCACCGCGTGCGCGACCTCGAGGAGCGCCGTCGCGCTCACCAGCATCGCCGCGGCACGGGTGCCGATCGTGTCCCCGCGCGTCGCGAGGAGGAGCGCGGCAAGAGCGATCGCGGCGATCATCCCGCTGCGCCAGATGAGCATCATCGCCCGTGCCGCGCTCCCGCCCACCGCGAGCGTGTCGCTCGAGAGCTGGGCGAGCATCAGGGCGACCACTCCAGCGGCGGTCGCGACGAGGACGACGTCGAGCAGC
Source organism: Gemmatimonadaceae bacterium (assembly GCA_035702925.1). GTDB lineage: Bacteria > Gemmatimonadota > Gemmatimonadetes > Gemmatimonadales > Gemmatimonadaceae > JABFXC01. The sequence continues at coordinate 6,855 of DASSZC010000509.1, forward strand.
TCGGGTAGTCGCATCGCCCGCCGGCGCCGGCGCGCGACGACGAGGGCGAAGGTGCCGGCGAGCACCGGGTTCACGCCGAGCACGAGGAGCAGGAGCGAGGGATCGACCAGCTGCGGCGTCCGGCCCGGGAGCACGTAAGCCACGACGGTGTAGAGCTGCGACAATGCGCCGAAGAGCGTCGCGAGCGCGGCACCGGCGTAGAGCGGACGGCAGACCCCTGTCGCCTCGCGCGCGGCCAGCGCGAAAGCGACGACGAGGATCGCAACCGCCGCGCCCAGCGCGATGCTGCCGGCTGTCACCAGCGCCGCGGAGGGGGTGTACAGCCGCAGCACGAGCGCGACGAGCGCGACGTGACTGACTACCCGGGCGACGAGGGTCGCCTGTTCGCTCGCGGACTTCTCCCGCCACCATGCACCGTTCACCCCTGAAGGACGCCCGAGGGAGGGGGGCGTTTCGGGAATTCCTGGCGCCGGCTCAGGTCATGAACTCGTGGAGCAGCGAGTGGAAGTGGTGGACCCCGTTCTCGCGCTTCACCGAGTAGCGGCCGCGATCGTAAACCCGCGAGTGGAGGTTCTTCTGCACCGCCTCGCAGATCTCGATGTCCTCGCCCTGGATCTCGTCGCTGAAGGCGACGAGCTTCGACCAGGCGGGATCGGTGGCCGGGTCGGCGGGGGGCTCGAGGGCGAACCATTCGAATACCACCCTGCACTTTTCCTGGCCCATCGGGAGGACGACGTTGGTCTGCACCTGCCCGAGATAGATGTTGAGCATCGTGTTCGGGAAGAGCCAGTAGTACTGTGCCTGGTCCTCCGCGGCGTTAGGCACGTACTGCCGCTGGCCGGCGAGGTGCGGGGGCACCGGGCGGAGCGGCGCATGCTGCAGCGAGTAGTAGCGGTGCGCCTCGACGCGGTACTGGTCGTAGTCGAGCTCCTTGTGCAGCCCGGGGTGGACTACCGGCAGGTGGTAGCCCTCGAGATAGTTGTCGACATACACCTTCCAGTTGCAGGCGATCTCGTAGTCCTTGCGCATCACCCAGCGCATCCGTTCGGGGTGGAAGTGCGCGGCGCGCTCCGGGATGTCCTCGAGGAAGTCGGCGAGCGGCGGCGCCTTCGGATCGACGTTGACGAAGACGAGCGGCCCCCAGCTCGCGACCTGCACCGGCTGCAGGTGCATGTCGCCCGGGGAAAAGCGCTCGACTCCTTCCATCTCCGGCGCGCGAAGGAGATTGCCCTTCAGGTCGTACGTCCATCCGTGGTACTTGCACTGCAGCGTCTGTCGCTTGCCGCACCCGTAGGCGACTGGCCCGGCGCGATGGAGGCAGACGTTATGGAAGGCGCGCTGGGTCTCGCCATCGCGCAGAACGACGAGCGACTCTCCCGCGACCTCGGTGGTGAAGTACTGCCCCGGCTCCGCGACCTGCTCCGTGCGCCCGACGAGCTGCCACGTGCGAGCGAAGATCTTCTCGCGCTCGAGCTCGAGGTAGACGGGATCGGTGTAGAGCCGCGCGGGGATGGTCGCGGCGCGGGCGATGTTGGGGTCGAAGGGGAA
>DASSZC010000184.1:0-3602 GCA_035702925.1 Gemmatimonadaceae bacterium
CAGTTCGAGGAGGATGCGCGGACCCGCGGCGTGACGCTGATCTGTGAAGGAGCGGCTGGCATCCCAGCCGTGCTGGGCGACCGCGATCGCCTGGCGCAAGTGCTCTCGAACCTGCTCGGCAACGCGCTCAAGTTCACGCCGTCCGGCGGGAGTGTGCATCTCCGCAGCCGCATCGCGTCGCCAACGGATCGCCGATGGGTCGAGGTCGAGGTCGAGGATTCGGGCGTGGGGATCGCGCCCGATCACCTGCCGCACATCTTCGACCGCTTCTGGCAGGCGGTGCGCAGCACGCGAGCGGGTGCGGGCCTCGGGCTCGCGATCGCGAAGGGGATCGTCGAGGCGCACGGTGGGCAGATCCGGGTGGAGAGCGTGCCGGGCGAGCGAACCGCGTTCACCTTCACGCTTCCGACCGCGCGCCGCGGAGATCCAGATGCGGCATGAGGGGGCCGGGGCATGAGCGGATCGCCGATCGCCGGGCGCAGCGACCCTGTCTGACGAACGGACGATGCTCGTGCGGGAGATGCGAGTCGCGCGCTCGAGGGAATCGTCGAGGCGCGCGACACGGATGCGACGGATACGACGAGGGGGGCCGCGCAGTGCGGCCCCCCTCGTCACTTCAGTTCCTACGCCGTCGTGCCGCGAGGACGGGCCGGAGCGAAACGACTACCGCTCACGTCCCACCCGAAAACGTTTCACGATGACCGCGCGCGTCAGATATCCAGGTTCGACACGAACCGCGCGTTCTCCTCGATGAACTTGCGGCGTGGCTCGACGTCGTCGCCCATGAGCTTCTGGAAGATGTCGTTCGCCATCACCGCGTCATCGAGGTTGACGCGGAGGATGGTGCGCGTCTCCGGGTCCATCGTCGTCTTCCAGAGCTGCTCGGGGTTCATCTCGCCCAGGCCCTTGTAGCGCTGGATGTTGATGTTGCCCTTGCCCTCGGGGCCGCCGAGGCGCAGGGAGATCTCCTCGCGCTCCTTCTCGTCGAAGGCGTAGTACTCTTCCTTGCCCTTCGCCACGCGGTAGAGCGGCGGCTGCGCGATGTAGATGTAGCCCGCCTCGATCAGCTCCGGCATCTGGCGGAAGAAGAACGTCAGCAGCAGCGTGCGGATGTGGGCGCCGTCGACGTCGGCGTCCGTCATGATGATGATCTTGTGGTAGCGCGTGTTGGCGAGCGTGAAGTCGTCGCGGATCCCGGCGCCGATGGCCGTGATGATGGTCCGGATTTCCTCGTTCGACAGCACCTTGTCGATGCGCGCCTTCTCGACGTTGATGATCTTGCCGCGCAGCGGCAGGATCGCCTGGAAGTCGCGCTTGCGCCCCTGCTTCGCCGACCCGCCGGCCGAGTCGCCCTCGACGAGGTAGATCTCGCAGAGCGTCGGGTCGGAGAGCGAGCAGTCGGCGAGCTTGCCCGGCAGGTTCCCGATGTCGAGCGCCGACTTCTTGCGCGTCAGGTCGCGCGCCTTGCGCGCCGCCTCGCGCGCCCGCGCCGCGCTCATCGCCTTGTCGATGATCGCGTTCGACACCCGCGGATGCTCCTCGAGGAACGCCGAGAGCAGCTCGTTGACCACGGACTTGACCGCGCTCTCCGCCTCGGAGTTGCCGAGCTTCGTCTTCGTCTGTCCCTCGAACTGCGGCTCGCGGACCTTCACCGACAGCACGGCGGTGAGCCCTTCGCGCACGTCGTCGCCGGTGAGCGTCGTCTCCTTGTCCTTCTTGGCGAGGCTGGACTTCTGGATGTAGAGGTTGATGACTCGCGTCAGCGCGCTCTTGAAGCCGGTGAGGTGCGTGCCCCCTTCGTGGGTGTTGATGTTGTTGACGAAGGAGAAGACGTTCTCGGTGTAGCCGTCGTTGTACTGCATCGCCAGCTCGATCCCGATGTCATCGCGCTCGGTCTCGAGATAGATGACGTCGTTGTGGAGCGGCTTCTTGTTCGAGTTGAGGTGCTGCACCATCTCGCGGAGCCCGCCCTTGGCGTGGAAGGTCTCTTCCTTCTCCTGCCCGGGCCGCTCGTCCTTGAGCGAGATCGTGACGCCCTTGTTCAGGAACGACAGTTCGCGCAGCCGCGACTGCAGCGTCGTGTACTGGTACTCGAGCACGGTGAAGATCGCCGCGTCCGGCTTGAACCAGACCTTGGTCCCCGTCTCGCGAGCGCCGACCTTCGCCAGCATCTTGAGCTTCGTGCGCGTGTCTCCGCGCATGAAGTCCATGTAGTATTCCTGCCCGCCGCGCTTGATCCAGACCTTGAGCTGCTCGGACAGCGCGTTGACGACGGACACGCCGACGCCGTGCAAGCCGCCGGAGACCTTGTAGCTGCTCTTGTCGAACTTGCCGCCGGCATGGAGCACCGTCATCGCCAGCTCGACGCCGGGCATCTTCTCGATCGGATGGATGTCGACCGGGATGCCGCGTCCGTTGTCCTCGACGGTGATCGAGTTGTCCTGGTGGATGATCACCGAGACGCGGTCAGCGTGTCCGGCGAGCGCTTCGTCGATCGAGTTGTCGACGACCTCGTAGACGAGGTGATGGAGCCCGCGCTCCGACGTCGAGCCGATGTACATGCCGGGACGCTTCCGAACCGCTTCCAGTCCCTTCAGTACCTGAATCTGTTCGGCACCGTACGCCGACTTTTTCTCGTTATCGTCCGCCGATTTGGCCATGTCCACGCTGTCCGAAGAAACGCCGAAAACATCTCTGGGGTAACTCAGGAAATGTAACGGGTCGGAGCGGGGAAATCAACTCGGCGGGTGTCCGGTATCACGTTGCGCGGCAACGATTTACGAAAGCCCGGTAGCGGCTGCTCGAGGGGACAAAAAACTGGAGCGCCGTCTCCGGCGCTCCAGCCCTTCCTCCGTCTCCCCCGCCGAGCCGCCGACCGTTAGGCACCGGCTGCCACGCGCGGTGCGCGCAGCGGCGGGAGCGCCGCCTCGATCTCGCGCCGGCGCGGCTCGAGCCAGGGCGGCAGCACGAGCTGTTCACCCAACGTCGCCATCGGCTCGTCGATCCCGAATCCGGGACCGTCGGTCGCCAGCTCGAACAGCACTCCGCCCGGCTCGAGGAAGTACACCGACTTGAACCAGAAGCGATCGATCACCGGCGTCGGGCGACGGTGCGCCGCCTCCACACGCTCGCGCACCGCCAGCTCCGTCGCATCGTCAGGCACCCGCCAGGCGAGATGGTGCACCGCGCCCGTTCCCCACTTGCCGCGCGACCGCGCCGGCTCCGCGCGGATGTCGACGATGCGCCCCGAGCGCGCACCCGGGAGCACGAAGCGATGCCATCCGTCCTCGCTTCCCGCCTCGCTGAACCCGAGGATGGTCGTGAGGAACCGTCCTGTCGACTCGACGTCCCGCTCCACCAGCCGCATGGAGTGCAGCCCCAGCACCTGGCGGTCCGCGGGCACCGGGCTGTCGCCCCATGGCGCGAACTCACGCGCGTCCGAGGTCTCGATGAGCGCGACACGAAGCCCGTGCGGATCGGCGAAGGACAGTACGTTTTCGCCGAACCGGGTGATCGGCTCCTCGACGGCGACGCCTGCCGCGGCGAGCCGCTCGTGCCAGTAGCCAACGCTCCCGCTCGGGACGGCGAGTCCGACCTCGCTC
>DASSZC010000169.1:0-3751 GCA_035702925.1 Gemmatimonadaceae bacterium
GGCCGATCTTCGCCGTCCTCACGATCGGCGCGCTGGCGATCCTCTGGCGGCTGTACCGCGCGACGGCGCCCGGCGACTGGCGGCGCGTGCTCGCCCTCGCCCTGGTCTCGGCCGGCGCCGTCGGCAACCTGATCGACCGCCTCCGTTCCTCGCGCGGGGTGGTCGACTTCATCGACATCGGCACCGCGACCTGGCGGTGGCCGACCTTCAACGTCGCCGACATCGCGGTGACCACCGGCGCGGTGCTCCTCGCGATCGTCCTCTGGCGCGAGGACCGGGCGGCGGCGCGCGCAGCGTCGATACCGGTCGACGGTACGGTCCCAGTCGCCGCCGAGCGCCGGGGGATCGCCTGAGCGCGACGCGGCGCCCGGTCTTCTGGCTGACCGCGGTGCTCGTCGTGATCGCCGATTTCGTCACCAAGCGGATGGCGATGTCGCGGCTCCAGTACGGGATGGCCCACGACGTCCTCGGCGACTGGGTCCGCTTCACCCTCGTCTTCAACACGGGCGCGGCGTTCGGCACGACGGTGGGCGAGTCGTCGCGGTGGATCTTCACGGGTCTCGCGGCGGTGATCCTCTTCGTGCTCATCCGGATGGCGCACCAGGCGTCGCCGGCCGAGCGCTGGAAGCTCCTCGCGCTGGGAATGGTCTGCGGCGGAGCGTTAGGCAACCTCATCGACCGGCTGCGCTGGACGAACGGCGTCGTCGACTTCGTCGACGTCGGGATCGGCGAGCACCGCTTCTGGGTGTTCAACGCCGCCGACTCGGCGGTGAGCGTCGGCGCGGTGCTGCTCGTCCTCGTGCTCTGGGCGGAAGAGCGCCGGAACGCGCGACGCACCAACACCGCCGTGATCGAGTGACCGGTCCCGGCCCGGCGTCGCGCGAGCCGGCGAAGCACATGCTCGAGGTGAGCGCCGAGACCCAAGGCGGGACGCGGCTCGACACCTTCATCGCGAAGAAGCTCGACCTGTCGCGCACCCAGGCGGCGACGCTGATCGCCAACGGGAACGTGCTCGTCGGCGCCCGCCGCGAGCGCGCCAGCTACCGCCCGGTTCCCGGCGACCGGATCGCCGTCGAGATCCCGCCGCCCCCCGGCCGCGAGGTGCTCGGCGAGGAGATCCCCCTCGACATCGTCTTCGAGGACGACGACCTGCTCGTCGTCAACAAGGCCGCCGGGATGGTGGTGCATCCGGCCCCCGGCAACTGGACCGGCACCCTCGTCAACGCCCTGAAGGGGCGCGGAGGCGAGCTGGCCGAGGGGGGCGGGGAGGACCGCGAGGGGATCGTCCACCGCCTCGACAAGGACACCTCCGGGCTCCTCCTCGTCGCCAAGACCGACCGGGCGCACCGCGTGCTGGGGGCGGCGCTGCAGGCGCGGCGGATCATCCGGCGGTACGCCGCGCTCTGCTGGGGACACCTGGACAGCGACCGCGTCACCGTCGACAAGCCGGTCGCGCGGGATCCGCGAGACCGAACGCGTATGGCGATCGTCAATACTGGGCGATCGGCACGGACGGACTTCGCGCGGCTCGCCCGGTTCGATTCGGTGGACCTGTTGCGCGCGCACCTGCACTCGGGACGGACGCACCAGATCCGCGTTCACCTCGCCTCCATCGGGCATCCGGTGGTCGGTGACGACACCTACGGTGGCGGGGGTGGACGGAAGCTCGTGGCACTTCCCGCGCGGCGGCACTTCCTGCACGCTGCGTGGCTGCGCTTCGAGCATCCGGTCACCGGCGTGAAGATGGACCTGCGTTCGCCGCTGCCGGCGGACCTGACGCAGTCGCTGATCACGGTGGATGGCAGCGGGACGTTGTCCGCCAACTCTGACTTGCTGGAACACTTTGGCTTCTACCGCGACGACAGCTGAGCAGCGCACACCGGCGGCCTACGGGCCGCCGGCGGGAGCGTCCGCGCCGGAGACAGCCGCCGCCCCCGCGGCGGCGATGCGCGTCCTGCTCTTCGCGCTCGGCGAGCAGGTCTATGGCTGCGACATCGCGACGGTGCGCGAGATCATCCCGCAGCGGCGGCCGACGCGGTTGCCCGGAGCGCCCGCGTTCGTCTGCGGTCTGATCAACCTGCGCGGCACGATCGTGACGGTGATCGACCTCGCGAAGCGCCTCGAGCGCTCGACGGAGGCGAAGGCGGACGGGTCGTACATCATGATCGAGATGGGAACGAAACTGGTCGGGATCGCGGTGGACGACGTGATGGACGTCCGCGCGCTGACCGAGAACGAGATCGAAGCGGCGACCGCGGACCAGACACGGGGCGGGGTCGTGCGCGGAATGGGACGGTTAGGCGACGAGCGCATGGTGGTGCTGCTCGACGTGATCACGCTGGCCAGGCAAGTACTGCTCTAATAGCGAGGCAATAGTGAGTCACACGGTACTGATCTGCGACGACGCGATCTTCATGCGGACCATGGTGGGCGACATCCTCACCCAGGCCGGATTCGAGGTCGTCGGCGAAGCGGAGACCGGGCTGCAGGCGGTCGAGAAGTACAAGCAGCTGCGCCCCGAGCTGGTGACGATGGACATCGTCATGCCGGACATGGGCGGGATCGACGCGGTTCGCGAGATCACGAAGTTCGATCCGAACGCGAAGGTCCTCATGTGCAGCGCGATGGGGCAGCAGGCGCTGGTCGTCGAGGCGATCCAGGCCGGGGCGAAGGACTTCGTCGTGAAGCCGTTCCAGCCGAGCCGGGTCCTCGAGGCCGTCCAGCGCGTGCTCGGGTAGTCGCGGCCCAGGCCGCGCTCCCCCCGCTCGCGCCACGCACGTGGACACCTCCCGCTACGCCGACCTGTTCCTGACCGAGAGTCAGGAGCACCTCTCGGCGATCAACCACGCCCTGCTCGACCTCGAGCGCGCACCGGAATCCTCCGAGCCGGTGAACGCGCTCTTTCGCGCCGTTCATACCATCAAGGGGATGAGCGCGACGATGGGGTACGTGCAGGTCGCCGAGCTCGCGCACGCGCTCGAGACGCTGCTCGACCAGCTGCGCATCGGTTCCCGCCAGGTGACCGGCGAGGTGATCGACGCGCTGTTCACCGCGTCGGACACCCTCGAGGTGGCGGTCGGGCTCTCGGTCGGCGGCCGTGACGCCGAGATCGACGTCGCCGGCCCGCTGGCCCGGCTCCGCGCCCTCGACGGCGGGGTGCCGGGCACCGCCGCGGCGAATAAGTCACCAACTGCTACTAAATCCGGGCCGGCGGCGGCCGCGGCCGCGGCATGGACGACCCCGGCCCCCGGCGGCGACGGGGTGCTCGTCCGCGTCCGCATCGCCCCCGATGCCCCGCTGCGCGGGGTCCGCGCCTTCATGGTCATCCAGGCGCTCCGCGCGTTAGGCACGGTCGCCCGGATGAACCCCCCGCTCGACGAGCTGAAGGAAGAGCGGTTCGGCGAGGACTTCGCCGTGCGCCTCGTGACGACGGAGAGCCCCGAGCGGGTGACCGCGGTCGTCGCCGCGCTCGGCGACGTCGCCGGGGTGCTGGTCGAGGGCGGAGGCGGGACGGCGACCGCGGGGAACGCGCCGGCGGCGGTTGACGCCACACCGGTCGGGATGGCGGCGATCCCCCTCGACGGTGGAAATGGGAGTGGAAACGGCACGCCCGGTGACACAGGCGTTCGCGCGCAGCGGAACGTGCGCATCGACCTGCGCCGGCTCGACAACCTGATGAACCTCATCGGCGAGCTGGTGATCACCCGCGGGCGGCTGACCCAGCTCTCGACCGCGCTCGCCGACGCGGCGC
>DASSZC010000492.1:0-2863 GCA_035702925.1 Gemmatimonadaceae bacterium
CGATGGGCGCGTCCGAGACGAGTTCGGCGCTGAGCATCCGCGGGTTGTATCGGGGCTCGTTGCGCTCATCAGCGACGAAGTCGAACACCTCCGCGACCGGTCGCTCAACGACAATTTCGCCTTCGATCCGCGCCATGGTCAACCGTCTCCGTTGCGCCTGCGCCAAGGATGGACTCTGAGCACGGGACTCGCATCCGTGAGAATCCGAGAGACCGACGGGCGGACTGCCGTGCTCGCGATCTGCTGCCGCGACCGGCTGGGAGCCATGAGCGAGATGCTGCGCTTCGAGGTCACTGATCGCGCGCGGCGCCTGTCGCCCTGGTCAGTCGCGACACCGCAGCGGCGTGCGCGCGGACCGACGGCGCGTGGCAGCCGACAATCGCCGGTGCCTCGTGGATGAGGTCGTCATTCGTGAGCGCATCCACCATGAAGAGCGCGAAATCGATCCGACGCGTGAGGTTGCTCGCGAGCATGGGATCGCCGACGTGTCGGCTCCACAGGGGCAGGCCTTGGCTCGGGCCTTCCTCCAAGTCGCTGCCCCGGACAACGGTCCAGCGCGCGTCGCTTGCGAACACAAGCCGACACGCGCTGACCTGGTCGTCGAGATCAACCACGCGGGCGAGCCGGCCGAGGGGGCGCAGGACGCTGACCTGGGCCTTGACCTTCCACGAGTACACGTCCTTGTCGTCCCGAGGAGGCCACCAGCCGCACGAGAACACGAGGCGCGCGTCCGGGGCCGCGTGTTGGAGGACCGCCCGGGCCGTGCCGGACGAATAGTGCTCCATCCCCCAGGGCACGAGCACCACGAGCGCGCCGTCGCAGCCCGCCAGGGCGCGCCGGATCACGTCGGGATCATTCGTGGCTCCCGGCATGATCTCGATCCGCCCGCGGTAGGCATCGAGCTTGCCGACGCTCTGTTCGCGACAGACCCCGACGACTTCGTAATCGCGAGCGAGCGCGTGGCTGACCATGTACCTCCCGAGCTTGCCGGACGCCCCGACGATGCAGACCCGCATGGCTCGTCCCCTTCAGACCGCCTGCGGCGACGACATTTCGGTGCGCTTGCGTGCGGGGGCGTGTCCGCGTGGAACGCCATCCCCCCGCCCGGACGTCGGCGGGCCGGCCGCCGGACGGAAACCGCGCGCGATCATCCACGCCGCGAGGACCATCTCCTGCACGAAGATGGGGGCGAACAGCAAGTTCTGCGCGGTGGAGTCGACGCCGATGGACCCATACACCGCGAGCACGTCGGCGGCCAAGTAGAACGGGATCCCGACGAGACCCCACAATGCGATCCAGCGGGGGACGATGCGCGAGCGATAGAGCAGGACGTAGAAGATCGCGGCACCAAGGCAGAACACGAGCGTGAGCATGGCGCTGGCGGCCTCAGAATCAATCATGAGGCTGCCCAGGCGCACGCCTGCCGGTGAGGCCGTGCCCGGTCCTGCCGAAATGACCTCGCCCAGTGGCGCGAGCAGCAGCCAGCCGATCGCGAGGACCACGTAGCAAGCCGTCTCGACCGCTCCTCGCACGATCAGGTAGCCGATCGCCAGCACTTCGTTCACTCGGCGCAGCACCGGGAAGAGCACGACAGGGATGAACGCGAGCGAGAGCCCCATGACGAGCACGAGCAGCCCGCTCGTCACGACCGCACCGGAGTGCGCTGTGGCGGCGGCCAACGGGTCGCGCGCGTCACGCACAGGAGCGCCCACGACCTTGCTCAGGACACCGGCCACCGTCCCGGTGATGTACAGAACTCCAGCTATCGTGGCAGCCGCCTTGTGCTCTCGCATGGACCCCTCGCTCGTCGGGCGTGCAAGACAAGAGCAGCCTCGCTCCTGAGACGGTCGATGTCATCCGTGGCCGGTACGCGACGGTGCTCCGTGGCAAGCACGCATTCACCTCGGTCCTGACCGCGGCCCGCCGAGCACTGCGACTGCTGCTTCCCATGCAAGCGGGCAGCGCTACCTATCGACGCGAGCGCCCCTTTGCGCGATAACCGGTCGCCGACGACGCGTGCGCCGCCCCTTTCAACGGCGCGCGAGCTCGTCGATGTATTCGCCGACAGGACGGGGCTCGATCCCGAGCTCGCGTAGCGGCTCGGCGGACAACGGCTCTGTGTGGCGGTCCGCATCGAGTGCCATCGCCATCAACGACGCTTGAATCGGCCTGATCCGACGCAGCGCAAGGGAGCCCGCACGCATCGCCGCGCGCGGCACGTGCCGGGCCGAAATCGGAATTCCGGCGCGCTCAAAGCGCTCGACTACCTCGCGTCGGGTAAGCGCCTCGGGTCCGCCGAACGCAACGTCATGCGCGTCTCTCGAATCGAGCGCGAGCCGCACCGTCGCCTCGGCAACATCATCAGTGGCCACGTACGCGTGCGGCGCGGTACCACGACCGAAGATCTGCACCTTCCCTGCGCGCCAATCAAAGCCGACAAGCTCGGAGATCCAGACTTCCTGGAACATCTCCGGACGCACGATGACGCCGGTCATTCGAGAACGAGCGAGTCGCTGCTCGGTCGCGCGCTTCGCCTCCGCAAGCGGAGCGCCGGCCACGCCAGGGCTGATGACGAACGACACAAAGACAAAGCGCGTCCCGCCCGCCGCCTCGGCGGCGTCGATCAAGTTGGCGTTGCCGCAAAGATCGACATCACGGATCGTCGCCCCGCGCTCCCCCGCAAGCGCGCGTCCGATCGCCGTGACCGTCGTGATCACCAGCTCCACGCCCTCGAGCGCCCTCTCAAGGGACTCGCGATCACGAAGATCGCCCGCAACGCTCACCGCACCGAGCGCCTCCAACTCGGACGCATCGCTGCTCGGACGCACCAGCGCCCGAAACGGCGCCTCCCGCGCGCTCAGTC
>DASSZC010000117.1:0-6365 GCA_035702925.1 Gemmatimonadaceae bacterium
CCTACTGGATGAGGTAGACGAGCGTGAAGATCGCGATCCAGACGACGTCGACGAAGTGCCAGTAGAGCGCGGCGATGTCGACGTTGACCTCGTCGCGCGGCCCGAGGCCGCGCTTGCGGTCGATCGCGAAGAGCGTCAGCAACCAGATCACGCCGGCGGTGACGTGCGCGCCGTGGAAGCCGGTCAGGGTGAAGAACGAGGAGCCGAACAGGTTCGTCCGGATCGTCAGCCCTTCGTGCACGAACGAGGTGAACTCGTACGCCTGGAAGCCGAGGAAGGTGATGCCGAGCAGCGCGGTCATCATCAGCCAGAGCTGCGACGAGCCGAGGATCCGCTCGCCGGTCGTCCGCTTTGGCACGTCCTTGTGCTGGACCGCGGCGAGGGCGAGCACCATCGCCAGCGACGACATCAGCAGCACGAACGTCGATGCCGAGGTGACGGGGATGTTGAGGATCGCCTTCATCTGGTGGCCCGTCATCGGGTCGGTCCAGGCCTCGTGCGGGAAGGGGCCGACCTTCGAGCGCCCCTTGTAGATCAGGTACGTCGAGATGAGCGACGCGAAGAGCATGCACTCGGAGCCGATGAAGGCCCAGATCGCGATCTTCTTGTTGTCGAGTCCCGTCGACGTTGCGTGCGGGTCGTGCGCGTCGGTGACGGACGCGGCCCCGATGGGAACGGAAGTCATTTATTCGGTCGCGTGGGGGTGGTGGGACTCGAGCGGCGTCAGCAGCCAGTTGTAGAGCGACGCCACCATCAGCGTCGCGCCACCGAGGGCGATGACCCAGAACATCGTCATCGCGCTCTTCGCCGAGGCGGCGTTGCCGGCCACTTCCATGATCTGCGCGTGGTGCATGAAGAGCGGCGCGCTCAGCATGATGCACATGCCTAACGCGGTGATCAGCGGCTTGATCGTCGGGTCGGGCATCGGGATGCCGAGCTGCCGGGCCGTGAACGTCTCGGTCTCGATGTGCGGTTCCGACTCGGCCGGCCGCGCCGCCGTGCCGGCCATCTTCGGGTGCGGGGTCCCCGCGTCCTTCCCGGCGATGTCGACCTTCATCTCGCGGTCGCCACGCGCCGTGTGCGGCACCTCGGCGGTGAGATGCGGCTGCTTCATGTCCCACAGCGGGTAGCGCGACGTCACGACCGGGATCCGCGCGAAGTTGTACTCCGGCGGCGGCGACGGGATCATCCACTCCAGCGTCGGCGCGCCCCACGGGTCGTTCCCCGCCACCTGGCCGCTCTTCCGGCTCTTCAGGATGTTGAAGACGAAGACCAGCGTCGCGATGCCGAGGAGGTAGGCGCCGAGCGAGGCGGCGAGGTTGAAGCCGTCCCACCCCTGTCCCGCGTCATAACGGTAGATGCGGCGCGGCATCCCGAGCAGCCCGCTGAAGTGCATCGGGAAGAACGTCAGGTTCATCCCGATCGCGGTCAGCCAGAAGTGCACCTTGCCCAGCCCCTCGCCGAGCAGGCGGCCGGTCATCTTCGGGAAGTAGTGGTAGATGCCAGCGAAGATCCCCATCATCGAGCCGCCGAACAGCACGTAGTGGAAGTGGGCGACGATGAAGTAGGTGTCGGTCTGCTGGAGGTCGGCCGGCGGCGACGCGTGCATGACGCCGGAGAGGCCGCCGATCGTGAAGAAGGCGACCAGCCCGATCGCGAACATCATCGCCGTCGTGAAGCGCAGCGAGCCGCCGTGCATCGTGGCCAGCCAGTTGAAGATCTTCACGCCGGTCGGGATCGCGATCAGCATCGTCGTCACGCCGAACACGGTGTCGGCGACCGGACCCATCCCGACCGCGAACATGTGGTGCGCCCAGACGCCGAAGCCGAGGAACGCGATCAGGATCAGCGAGAACACCATCACCGGGTAGCCGAAGATCGGCTTCTTCGAGTGCGTCGGGACCACCTCGCTCACCAGCCCGAACGCGGGAAGGATGAGGATGTAGACCTCGGGGTGGCCGAAGATCCAGAACAGGTGCTGCCAGAGGAGCGGGTCGGCGCCGGCGGCGATCGTGTAGAAGTTCGTCCCGAAGAAGCGGTCGAACATCAGGAAGACGAGCGCGATCGTGATCACCGGGAAGGCGAGCACGATCAGGAACTGCGTGACGAACGCGGCCCAGGTGAACATCGGCATGCGCATCAGGTTCATCCCCGGCGCGCGCATGTTGATGACCGTCGTGATGAAGTTGAAGCCCGCGGCCAGCGAGGAGACGCCGAGGATCTGGAGGCCGAGCACCCAGAAGTCGATGTTCATCCCCGGCGAGAAGGGGCGCGTCGTCAGCGGTGCGTAGCCGAACCAGCCGCCGTCAGGCGCGGCGTGGATGAGCCATGAGACGTTGATGAAGATCCCGCCGAGCAGGTACACCCAGTAGCTGAAGGCGTTGAGGCGCGGGAAGGCGACGTCGCGCGCACCGATCTGCAGCGGGATGAGGAAGTTGAAGAACGCGGCACTGAGCGGCATGATCGCGAGGAAGATCATGGTCGTGCCGTGCATCGTGAACAGCTGGTTGTACACCTCGGCGCTGACCAGCTTCCCGTTCGGTCCCTGCAGCTGCGCGCGGATGATCTCCGCCTCGAGGCCGCCGACCAGGAAGAAGAAGAGCGCGGTGAAGAGGTAGAGCGTGCCGATCCGCTTGTGATCGACCGTTGCGAGCCAGCTCCAGATTCCCGAGTGCGCGTCGTCTGCGTACGCGTGCGGGGGATTGGCGGCGATGGTTGCCATGATACGTCGGTCTCCGGTGCTATTTGGAAGTGCCTGTCGGGTGTGCCAGTGACGCGAGTCGGGCCGTTACTTCAGAGCGTGGAGATAGGCGACGATGTCGGCGATCTCCTGGTCGGACAGCCCCGACTTCAGCGTCGTGCCGAGGACCGGGTCGAACTCCCCCTTGCCTAACGTCGGCATGATGACGCCAGGCTTCATGACGCGCGCGTTCTTGATCCAGAGCGCGAGGTGCCGCTCGTCGTTGGGATAGAGGCCGGCGGCGATCGTCAGGCGCGAGCCGACGTGCGTCAGGTTCGGGCCGATCACTCCCTGCGACATCGGGTTGCCGGCGATCGCGTGGCAGCCGATGCACGAGCTGCGCGAGTAGATCTGCTGGCCGCGCGCGGCGTCGCCGGTGAGCCCCGGCGTGAAGGTGATCCCGTCGGGGATCGGCATCGTCGGGACGGTGTACGGCGGGAGCTTGTCGGCGCTGAAGCCGATGTAGCTCGCCGGGGTCACCGGCGCGCCGGCGGGGGTCGTCGCCGGGGCGGCCGCCGCGGTCACCGGGGCGGCCGTCGCGCCGAAGACGGCCGGCGACTTCTGGTGGATCGTCCACTGCTCGAACTCGGCCGGCGTCACCGTGAACGCGCGGAAGCGCATGTTCGCGTGGCTCGCCCCGCAGTACTCGTTGCAGCTCCCGTTGAACGCGTTCTCGCTGACGCTGTCCGGGGTGAACCACAGATAGTTCGTGTGGTTCGAGACGAGGTCACGCTTGCCGCCGAGCCGCGGGATCCAGAAGGAGTGGATGACGTCCGCGGTCTTCAGCTCGAAGTTCACCGTACGGCCGATCGGGAGATAGAGCTCGTTCGCCGTCGTGATCCCGTACTGCGGATAGCGGAACTCCCACCACCACTGGTGCCCGATCACCTGGACCTGGAGGGCACCGGGCACCGCCTTCGCCTGGGTCCGGAAGATCGCGCGCACCGTCGGCACCGCGATCACGATCAGGATGACCGCGGGGATCAGCGTCCACGCGATCTCGAGCGTCGTGTTGCCGTGCACGTGGCGCGGCTCTGGTGCCCCTTCGCGCCGGCGGTAGCGCCACATCACCCAGATGAGCGCGACTTCGACGAGCACGAAGACGAGCGCCGACCAGAAGAAGAGGCTGTGGAAGATCGAGAGGACTTCCCGATTGAACTCGGTCGTCGGCTCGAAGATGGTGTTGGGATACTTGTCGGCGCTGCACCCGGCGAGTGCGAGCGCGAGCGCGGCCGTCAGCGCGGCGTGCAGTCGCCGGCGCGGGCGGATGGTCGCAGTCATGCCAAGTCCTTGGATACTGGCGGCGTGGCCGGGCACCATGGGGGCGCCCGATATGTGGTGGAACTGAGCCCGCAAGCTACCGGCCCACCGGGGGGAAAATCAAGGAAACCGGACCGATTGTCCGATGTGTTTCCAGCGGGGAGCCGCAGGCGTCAGGCATTCCCCCACGCGTCGACGAACGCGTGCTCGCGCGCCGCCGCGCGCCCTTCGCTCCCCGCCGCTCAGTCGGCGGCGGATTCCGCTCCGGATTCCGCTCCGGATTCCGCGGGCTTCTTGTGGTCGTCGATGCTGTGCTTCTCGAGGATCTGCTTCTCGGCGATCTCCAGCTGCTGACGGATCGACGCGATGAACTCGCGCATCGTCCGCACCTTCGCCTGGTCCCCGCCACCCGCGCGCGTCGCGGCGAGCAGCATCGCGGTGACGGTATCCGCGATCATCCCGAACTGTCCCTTCAGCTTCCCGATCAGCGGCGTCGACGCGCGCTTGAGCTGCGCGATCCCCCCGGTGATCGGCCGGCTCCCCTTCACGTCCATCGCCATCAGCTCGACCAGCCCATGACAGCGCTGCAGGATCACCTGCGCCTCATGGACGGTCACGATCTTCACATTCCCGGCACCATCGAGCTTCGGACCCGCCATTGGACTCCTCGAGAGGGGGACGTCGTAATGGCTAGACGCGGTCCGCCGTGCCGCAGTCACTGAACGGCAGCTGTTAGCCGTAAGCGATAAGCTGTCAGCGAAGGCGTTCACCGCAGTCGCTAACAGCTAACGGCTTACAGCTTATAGCTGCTGTTCACTTCACCCGCTCCAGCTTCGAGTTCGGTCTCGCCTCCCGTCCCGCCTTCGACTGTGGCTGGCCGTCGACCTGGACGATGTCGGCGGTGAAGGGGAGGTGCGCGGCGTAGAGGGAGCTGCCGACACCATAGGCATCCACCGGGACGCCGTCTTCCTCGAAGGCGCGGATGCGCTCGATGCTGAACCCCCCCGACACCACGATCCGCACGTCGCCGAATCCCTCGTCGTCGAGGGCGTTGCGGACGTTCCAGACGAGGTGCGGGTTCACGCCGGTCGGCGGAAAGGTGCCCATGAGCGGGAGGATCGACTTGTCCACGAGGTGCTGCGAGGTGTCGATGCGCACCCCCCAGAGCCGCCCTTCCATCGCCCTCGCCACCGCGACGCTGGTCGAGACGCAGTCATTCTCGTAGTCGCAGAGGGCGATCAGCTTCTGCTCCTCTGGCGACTGCTCGGCGAACGCCAGCGTCGCGGCGACGGTGTCACCGCCGAACGCGGCGATCAGGGCGTGAGGGACGACCCCGAGCCCCTTGCCACCCCACCAGCTCCCCTGGCCGTCGGTGGAGACTCCGGTCGCGCCCCCGACGTACGCGGCCCACCCGTCGCCGGGCTGCATCGTGGCGTGATCCGAGCGCGCCGAGAACACGAACACCGGCTTCGGGCGGGCCGCGTCGACGATCGAGCGCATCGTCGTGCAGATCGTGCTCCGCCGGGCGAGGACCCCGACGCAGTAGGTCTCGAGGTGCGCGAAGCCCTCGTACGGTCCCTCGACGGTGAGCACCGTGTCGCCGGCATCGGCACGGTCCCCCTCCATCAGGGCATGCACGGTCAGCGCGCTCCAGTCGTCGCTGCACAGCTTGAGCACCGCGACGGCCTCGTCGATCCCGCAGACGACCGCCGGGCGCTTGCTCGCGAACTGGAGGACGACATGGGGGGATCGTCCCGCCGAGCGGAGGAGGTCGCGAACGCGGACGAGCGCGGTATCGGTATAGACCCCCGTCCGTACCGTCTCGACGGGGATCTGGAACACGGAGGGGTCGAGGCGCTTCTTTCGGCGGGGAGCCATTGTGGTCGGAGACTAACGGGCGCGCGTCGCGGCGGGCAAGCGCGACAATGCAGCCATCAGCACTTCCGCCGCGCCGGGCCGGCCGCGGACGGGCCCTCCCCGCGCGAATGACCGGGGCCCCGGTTGCTCGTCCTTTCCTTGAAGAAGGGGATGTGACGCAGCTCTCATCGTCGCCAGCCCCGCGCCGACGCCGGCGCGAGGTGGTCGCCAGCACCCGCCGTTCATGCGCTTCAGCCGTGGTCACCCGATCGCCGTCGTCATGAGGCATCCCGCCCGCTGGGTCATCCCCGCGCTCGCCGCCGCGTTGCTCCTCCCCGGGTGCCGGGCCCGCGGCGCCGTCCACCGGGTGGCGATCGGGCTCGCGGTTCAGGCGCAATCCGTCGCCAACCTGTCGACGAAGCAGGGCGCCGAGCTGGCGATCGCGCGGCTGAACGAGCAGCGTCCGCGCGGGGCGCCGGCGTTCGTCCTCCGCACCCTCCCGCCTAAC
>DASSZC010000119.1:0-5481 GCA_035702925.1 Gemmatimonadaceae bacterium
GCTGGCGATGCAACATTCGCGCACGCGTCCCCATCCGGGAAGTGCGCGTTCGCCGCGCGCGAACCCATCGGCAGCGGCTCGTCAGGAATCGCGTTGACAGGGCGGCGCGTTCAATCCTAGCTTGCGCCCGTGCAACACCCCTCGGTCCCGCTCGCACTCGACAGGCCGCGCGGCATGAACCGCGGCGCGGGGAGCTGACCATGCTGCTCGTCGCGCTCACCGGCAACATCGCGTCGGGAAAGTCCTCGGTCGCGAAGCTGCTCGTCGCCCGTGGCGCGACGCTGATCGACGCCGACGTGCTCGCGCGGCTCGCCGTCCGTGTCGGGACTCCCGGCTACGACGCGATCGTGAAGCGCTGGGGCCAGGCGGTGCTCTCGGCGGACGGGGTCCTCGACCGCGGCGCGCTGCGCCGGATCGTCTTCGAGCAGCCCGAGGAGCTTCGCGCGCTCAACTCGATCGTGCATCCGGAGGTCGAGCGCATGCGTGCCGTGCTGCTTGGCGAGGCGCGCGCGCGCGGCGACCGCATCGTCGTCTGCGACATCCCGTTGCTGTTCGAGGAGAATCTCACCGGGGGATTCGACCGCATCGTGCTCGTCGACGCGCCGCGATCGGTACGCCTCGAGCGGCTCGTGCGTGACCGCGGGCTGCGCGAGACGGAAGCGATGGCGATGATCGCGCAGCAGATGCCGGCCGACCTGAAGCGCGCCCGCGCCGACTTCGTCGTCGACAACGACGGCACGCGCGACGCGCTCGAGCAGCGTGTGGAGGAAGTCTGGCGCGCGCTCTCCGCCGAAGCGGATGCCGCAACGCAGCGCAATTCCTTGACACTCGCGCCACCGCGCGGGTAGACTTCGCGCCGAGCACAACCCTCACCGCACGAGGCGCGTCGTGGCCGAGATTCCGAACGAGCTGCTGTACACCGAAGAGCACGAGTACGTGAAGAAGACTGCCGACGCGGACGTCGTCGCGATCGGCGTCACGGACTACGCCCAGGGGGAGCTCGGCGACGTCGTCTACGTCGAGCTGCCGAAGGTCGGCGCGTCGTTCGGCGCGCACGACGTGTTCGGGACCGTCGAGGCGGTGAAGGCGGTCTCCGAGCTGTTCTGCCCCCTTCCCGGCGAAGTGGTCGAGGTGAACACGCGCCTCGACAAGGAGCCGGCGCTGGTGAACAGCGACCCGTACGGCGACGGCTGGATGATCAAGCTCCGCGTGAAGGGCGACGCCGACCGCGACGCACTGCTCGGCCCCGACGAGTACAGGAAGCACGTCGGCGCGTAGCGCCGAGACTGGCTTCAACACTACGATGAGAAACGAGAGAGCCGCACTCGCAAGTGCGGCTCTCTCTCATCTCTCATCGCCCTGTCGCAAGCGGGTGCGCTAGTATCGCTTGACGACCGTCGCCGACGAGTCGGTGATCTCCACCCAGACCAGCCCGCCGCCGATGGTGCCGCCGCGGGCGGGGAGCAGGCGGACCTGCCAGCCCTGCGCACCCTTGCTCACCGACGCGACCCGCATCGGAAGCGAGTCGCCTAACGCGCGGATGGCGAGTTCGACGGCACGCGCGCTGTCCGCCCCGTACGATGCCGCGTGATGCGGCCGGTTGAACGGCGAGTCGTCGGGGCTCGACGATCCGCACGCGACGGCCGCACCCGACGCGACGACCAGCATCGCGCCAAGGACGGCCGCGCGCGCGCTGGCGGTCACGCGGTGACCGCCTCGGCGTAGGCGTCCGTCGGCAGGCAGGAGCAGACCAGGTTCCGGTCGCCGTACGCGCTCTCGACGCGGGCCACGCTCGGCCAGAACTTCCCCTCGCGGATGTACGCCAGCGGGAACGCCGCGCGCTCGCGCGAGTAGCCGTGGGACCACGAGTCGCTCACCACCTGGTCGAGGGTGTGCGGTGAGTTCTTCAGCGGGTTGTCCCCCTTGTCGAGCACACCGCCGGCGATGTCGGCGATCTCCTCGCGAATGGAGATCATCGCGTCGCAGAAGCGGTCGAGCTCCGACTTCGGCTCGCTCTCCGTCGGCTCGATCATCAGCGTGCCGGCCACCGGGAAGCTCACCGTCGGCGCATGGAAGCCGTAGTCCATCAGCCGCTTGGCGATGTCCTCGACCTCGACACCGGTGGTGGCCTTCACGCCGCGCGGGTCGATGATGCACTCGTGCGCGACGGTGCCGTTCTTCCCCTTGTAGAGCACGGGGTAGTGCGCGTCGAGCTTCTTCGCGATGTAGTTCGCGTTGAGGATCGCCATCTTCGTCGCCAGCGTCAGCCCCTCGCCGCCCATCATCTTGATGTAGACGTAGGAGATCGGGAGGATGCTCGCGCTTCCCCACGGCGCCGCGCTCACCGCGCCGCTCGCCGTCGGGGTGCCGATCGGCACGACCGGATGCCCGGGCAGGAAGGGCACCAGGTGCTTCGCCACGCCGATCGGTCCCATCCCCGGACCGCCGCCACCGTGCGGGATGCAGAATGTCTTGTGCAGGTTGAGATGGCAGACGTCGGCGCCGATGTCACCCGGGCGCGCGATGCCGACCATCGCGTTCATGTTCGCGCCATCGAGGTACACCTGGCCACCGGCCTGGTGGACGATCTCGCAGATCTCGCGGATCCCCTCCTCGAAGACACCGTGCGTCGACGGGTACGTCACCATCAGCGCGGCGAGGTCCAGTGCGTGCTCGGCCGCCTTCGCGCGGAGGTCGTCCATGTCGATGTCGCCGCTCGTCCCGGTCTTCACGACGACGACCTGCATCCCGGCCATCACCGCGCTCGCCGGGTTGGTGCCGTGCGCCGACTGCGGGATCAGGCAGACCTTGCGGTGCGTGTCGCCCCGCGACTGGTGGTAGCGCTCGATGACGAGCAGCCCCGCGTACTCGCCCTGCGAGCCAGCGTTAGGCTGGAGGGAGACGCCGGCGAAGCCGGTGATCTCGGCGAGGTCGCGCTCGAGCTCGTCGAACATCGCCGTGTACCCCGCCGCCTGTTCGCGCGGCGCGAACGGGTGGAGCTTGCCGAACTCCGGCCAGGTGACCGGGAACATCTCGGCCGTCGCGTTCAGCTTCATCGTGCAGCTGCCTAACGGGATCATCGAGTGCGTCAGCGACAGGTCCTTCACCTCGAGCGACCGGATGTAGCGCAGCATCTCCGTCTCGGAGTGGTGCGCCGAGAACACGGGGTGCGTGAGGAAGGGCGAGGTCCGCGCGAGCTTCGCGTCGAAGCTGTCGTCGACTTCGCCGAGCTGGTCGATGACCCCCTTGGCGCCGGCGCCGGCGAAGACGGCGAGGAGCTCCTCGATGTGGGCGAGACGCGTCGTCTCGTCGAGCGAGATCCCGACCTCGGTGTCGCTGAGGATGCGCACGTTCATCTTCTTCTCGCGCGCCCGATTCGCGATCTCCTTCGCCCCCAGCCCGCCGGCGTCGACGCGGATCGTGTCGAAGAACGGTCCGTCGGCGACGGTGAAGCCGCACTTGCGCAGCCCACCGGCGAGCATTGTCGCCAGGCGGTGGACGCGCCGCGCGATGCGCGTCAGCCCCTGCGGGCCGTGCCACACCGCGTAGAAGCTCGCCATCACCGCGAGCAGCACCTGCGCGGTGCAGACGTTGCTCGTCGCCTTCTCACGGCGGATGTGCTGCTCGCGCGTCTGCAGCGCCATGCGCAGCGCGGGACGTCCGCGCGCATCGCGCGACACGCCGATGATGCGCCCGGGGATCGTCCGCTTGAACTCGTCCTTCGTCGCGAAGAATGCCGCGTGCGGACCGCCGTACCCCATCGGGACGCCGAACCGCTGGCTGCTGCCAATGGCGACGTCGGCCCCCCACTCACCGGGCGGGGTGAGCAGCGTCAGCGCGAGCAGGTCGCAGGCGACGATCACGAGCGCGTTCTGCGCATGCGCGGCTTCAGTGAAGGCGCGATAGTCGTGGATGGTCCCGTCCGTCGCCGGATACTGGAGGAGCACACCAAAGACCTCCGCCCCGAGCTTGTAGCTCTTCGGGTTGCCGACGACCACGCGCATCCCGCGCGCGGCGGCGCGGGTGCGGACCACTTCGATGGTCTGGGGATGGCAGTCCTCGGCGACGAAGAAGAGCTCCTTCCCTTCCTTGCCACGCGAGTTGTAGGCGAGGTACATCGCCTCGGCGGCCGCGGTCCCCTCGTCGAGGAGCGACGCGTTCGCGATCTCGAGGCCGGTGAGGTCGATGACCGCGGTCTGGAAGTTCAGCAGCGCCTCGAGCCGCCCCTGCGCGATCTCGGCCTGGTACGGGGTGTAGGCGGTGTACCAGCCCGGGTTCTCGAGCACGTTCCGCTGGATGACCGGGGGGACGAAGGTGTCGTAGTACCCCATCCCGATGTACGAGCGGAAGATCTGGTTCTTCGCGGCGAGTGTGCGCATGTGCGCCAGCGTCTCGGCTTCCCCCTTTCCCTCGCCGATCGCGAGTGGGCGACGAAGCCGGATCTGCTCGGGGACGGTGGCGTCGATCAGCGCATCGAGCGAGTCGTAGCCGACCGCCTCGAGCATTTCGGCGGTCTCGGCATCGCTCGGGCCGATGTGGCGCGGGATGAAGCTGCCGTCATCTGACAGGGACAGGGCGGTGCTCTTCGTCATGCGTGCCTCGAAAGGGCCGCCTGGGGCGGCGCCAGGTTGTCTGGATTGGGCTCGGACCGCGGCGCGAGAGATGAAGGGCCGCGCGCCCCGCGCGCGGATGCCGCCTTCGGTCCAGTCACTAAGTTTAGCTCACCGTCCAATCAATCGGTACGCATCGCCCCTCCGTTCCCGCATGCGCTGGCGACTCCTCGCGACCCCCCCGCTTGGCGGGGCGGACAACATGGCCATCGACGAGGCCCTGCTCCGTCGGGCGGCAGCCACCGGAGAGGCGGTCCTTCGGGTCTATGCGTGGGCCGGCCCTACGCTTTCCCTCGGTCGCAACCAGCCCGCCCGCGACGAGTACGAGCCGGCGGCGCTTCGCGTGCACGGGGTGAGCGTCGTCCGGCGAATAACCGGGGGGCGCGCGGTGCTTCACCATCGCGAGGTGACGTACAGCGTCACCGCCCCGGAGGCCCTCGGCAGCGCGCTCCGCGATGCCTACTCACGGATCAACGAGATCCTCGTCAGGGGATTGCGCTCGCTCGGCGTGGACGCAGCCATCGCCGTCCCCGGCGGGCGAGCGCCCCTACCCTCGACGGCGCCATGCTTCGAGGAGCCGACCGAGGGGGAGCTCGTGCTCGGTGCGCGGAAGCTGGTCGGGAGCGCGCAGTATCGGGAGGGCGGAGCGCTGCTTCAGCACGGCTCGATTCTCGTCGACGACGACCAGCTTCTCGTGGCCACCCTCCTGCGTGACCCTGTCGCGTCCCCCCCGCCCCCGCCCGCGACGCTGCATGACGCGCTCGGCCGCGTTCCACAACTCGAGGAAGTCGCCACAAGGCTGTTCGACGCCGTGCGTGCGCGTGAGGATCCCGGTGCCTCGGAGCTCGTGCCCGATCATCTGTTTAGCGAA
>DASSZC010000337.1:0-6339 GCA_035702925.1 Gemmatimonadaceae bacterium
CGGGCGCTCGCAGAGCATTCCCTCGGCGCGATAGCCCGTGTCCTGTGCGACCGCCGTCGTCGCGGTGGCGGCGAGGAGGAGAATGAGCCCCGACGCCAGCCCCGGCGCGAATCGCCGCATGCGGGCCATCAGTCGCGTTTCGTGATGAAGACGTGCATTGCCCGCTCCCCCGCGACATGCCGCGTGCACTCGTAGCCGAGCGCGCGGAGGTCGATCCCCTGGAAGAGATTCTCCCCCTTGCCGAGGAGGACGGGGCTCACGGCGAGATGCAGCTCGTCGATCAGTCGTGCCTGGAGGTACTGCCTGACGGTGGCGGCACCGCCGCCGATGCGGATGTTGCGATCGCCGGCGGCGGCGCGTGCCTGCTCGAGCGCGGAGTGGATGCCGTCGGTGACGAAGCGGAACTCGGTGCCCCCCTTCATCTGGATCGGCGCGTGGGGGTAGTGAGTGAGGACGAAGGTCGGAACGTGGTACGGCGGCTCCTCGCCCCACCATCCCTTCCAATTGTCGTCAGGCCATGGCCCGCGGCTGGGGCTGAACATGTTGCGCCCCATGATCCATGCGCCCTTGTCCTTCATCGACTCGGCGGCGATCTGGTCGTCGATCCCGGTCTCGCCGCCGTCGGCGCCGAGCACGACGCTGCGGAAGGTGCGGGTCGGGAAGAACCAGCCCATCATGTCGGGGCCGTTCACCCCTAACGGGTTCTTGAGGCTCTGGTCGGGACCGGCGGCGTAGCCGTCGAGGGAAATGCCGAAGCTCTGGACGAGGAGACGTGACATGGGGGCCTGCGAGTAGGGACGAGTGAGGTGTGGGGACTGCGAGTAGGGACGAGTGAGGTGTGACAGAACCGACGCCTAACGGTAGAGAAGGATAGGCGACGGATCACCGCGCGGCGCGCGCCTTCTTCGCGAGTCCCTGCGCGTCGAGCCACCAGTAGAACTCGTCGACCCAGTGATCGCTGGTGGTCCCCTGCTTCTTCATCCCGAAGCCGTGGCCTCCCTTCGCATAGACGTGCACTTCAGGGCTGATCCCGGCCGCGACGAGCGCGTCGCGGAAGCGCGGCAGCATCTTCGGGACGACGTTATCGTCCGCCGCCCAGGCGAGGAAGACCGGTGGGAGCTTCGCCGGTATCGCCGGCATCACGCCGAACGGCGCGCCGTAGATCATCGCCGCGAAGTCCGGCCGCCCGGCGCTATCCGGCTGGAGCAGCGCGCCGCTGGCCACCATCCCGCCGGCGGAAAATCCGATGATGCCGACTCGATTGCGCGCGAGATGCCACTCCGCGGCGTGCTCGCGGACGACCTTCAGCGCCTGGATCGCGTCGGCTATTCCATAACGCGCGGCGGTGTCCTGGTCCATCTGCGGGATCCCGCTGCCGCGCTGTTCGATCGTGCGATACTTGAGCAGGAAGGCGGCGATGCCGCGCTGCTGGAGATACCGGGCGAGCCCTTCTCCCTCGAGCGTCGTCGCCAGCGCGATGAAGCCGCCGCCGGGGGCGATGATGACGGCGGTGCCGGTGGCCTTCGCGCGAGCGGGAAGATAGGCGGTGATCGTCGGGGTGACGACGTTCTGGATGACGGTGCCGACTGGCGTGTTCTTGTACGTCTTCTCCTGCTGCGTCCAGCTCTCGGAGCCGGGAGCGGCGCCCGGCCAGATGTTGATGGTCTGGGCGGCGAGCGGCGATGTACCGAGGATCGATGCGGCGAGTGAGGGGACGAGTATTCGCTGCACGATCGCTGCTGGCATCACACGCTCCGGGAGTCGTTCACAATTGCGCCGCGCGGACGCACGGTGCGGAAGGCGGAGCGTCGGCCACGCGACGCCTACTTCTGCAGGAGCGCGGTCACGGGGACGGTGCGTACGTGGCACTGATCCGCCGTCACGACGATACCCGACTTCGTCCACTCGCGATAGCCCGTCCTCGTGATCGTGAGGGTGTAGGTGCCGGGGCGCTCGTAAGCGAGGCCGAACGGCCCCTCGCTGGCCGCGGTCCACTGGGACGGCACCGAGTCGGCGACGAGGCCGTCACGGGCGACGATGCGCGAGCTGCTTCCGGCCGGGGCGGAGGTAGCCGAGTCGAGGATGGTGACGTAGATGCCCGGGCGTGCCTCCTGGGTGCAGGTGACGCCGGGGTCGACGATGGCGATGCACGAAGAGAGTGCCGCCGTGAGGGCGATGGCAGAGATGACGCGAGCGTGCATGCGAGATCGGTGTTGGCGAAGGCGATGCGACCGTGAGGCCTGTCCCGAAGGATAACCCGCGGCGCGGGCTTGCCGTCACGCCCGAAGAGGCTCGCACCCTGGCTTGCGGTCGCGGCCGCGGCGGCGACGTTGCTCAGCCAGCTCGCCGGGCTGGTGAAGATCGTTCACGAGCTGGTGTGGGGATGGTGACGTGGGCCCGCCTAACGCTGCCGGAAGATCTGTGAGCGCCTAGGTACGAGCAGTGAGCGCGCTCCGCGCCGTGAACACGAGCGGGATCGTGACGAAGGGGATGTGCGCGAAGACCTGCACCCACCAGCGGAACCCGAAGCGCGGCGGGTTTCCCGTGGCGAGCGGGATGACGACGAGCGACATCACGAGCCAGATGAGCGGTCCATAGACGGCCGCGACGGCGAGCGCGCCACGCCGAGACGCGATCGCACGCTGGAGCGCCGGCCAGGAGCGGAGGGCGAGGACGAAAAGAGCCGACCAGGTGAAGGCGACCGCGAGGTGGAGCGCGATGCCTGACGCGATGGCGGAGATCCCCCCGTCGAGCGCGCGCGGGCCGAGCACGGTCGAGGCGACCCCGCGCCAGAGCCGCGCGACCGGGGTGTGGTAGGCGAAGAGACTGAGGGCGCTCGCGCAGAGGAAGTCCCACGCGGCGGTGACGAGCCAGACGGGGAGTACGAGGCGCGAGAACGACGGGGGTGCGGCGGCGGGGGCCGGCATGGGCGCGAATATGAGCGCGGGGGGTCGGGGCGCAAGCTCGCCTAGTGTGCGATCATCCCGATCGTCCGCAGCCACTGCTCGGCGAGCTCCGGCCAAGCGGTGATCGGGGCGCTCGTGCGTCGCAGCCCGAAGGCGTGGCCGCCCTTCGCGTAGAGGTGCAGCTCGGCCGGCACTCCCGCCTTCCGCAGCGCGGCGTGGTAGACAATCGAGTTCTCGACCGGATCGACCGGGTCGTCTTCCGCCTGCGCGATGAAGGTGGGCGGCGTTTGGCTGGTGACGCGGATGTCCGGATTCTGCGTGAAGTGGCGCTCGGGGACGGCGATATGGCCGGGATAGAGCGCGATCGCGAAGTCCGGGCGGCAGCTCAGCGTATCGGCCGCGTCGACGTGGGGATAGAGGCGCTTGGTGAAGTGCGTGCTGATCGCGGCGACCATGTGCCCGCCGGCGGAGAAGCCGAGCACTCCGATCTTGTGCGGGTCGATGTGCCACTCCGCGGCGTGGAGGCGGACGAGTCCCATCGCGCGTTGCGCGTCCTGCAGCGCCGTCAGGCAGTCGCGATACGGTCCCGTCTTCGCGCAGGGGACGCGGTACTTGAGGAGGACGCAGGTGATCCCCTTCGACACCAGCCAGTCGCAGGCTTCGGTGCCCTCGAGGTCGATGGCGAGGATGTTGTAGCCGCCGCCGGGGAAGACGAGGACGGCTGCTTTCGTGTTCTCGCCGCTCGGCGGATAGACCGTTAGGGTGGGGCGGGAGACGTTGGAGACGTAGCTCCAGGGGCGGCCGGCGACGTCGTGGCCCTGCACCGGGCCCGCACTCTCGGCGGGAACGGTTGCGCGGATCGCGTTAGGCACCGGGCCGGGCCAGAGGGGAAGCTGCTCGTGGCCGGGGGTAGGCTGCCAGGCGGTTGACTGGGCGGCGAGGTGCGCGGGGAGGGCGAAGATGCAGAGGATGAGCGCGAGGCGGTTCAGCATGGTTCAGGCGACGATGCGAGGATCGAAGGACGGGATGCACGCAAGCTCGCTCGCCATCCGCTCATGCAGCACGCTTACGCTCTCCCTCGACATCGTCGTCCCCTGATGCAAAGAGGAAATACAGACCAGGCAGGACCAGGAACGGGAGGATGTGGCCGGAGAAGGCGCGCACCTGCCAGACCTCGATCGCACGAACGCCCTGCTCATCGAGCGTGCGGATCACCCGCCCGTGATCGCTCAGCACCGCCTGGCCGTCGGCGTCTCGTTCGATGCTTCCTCCTCCCGTTGCCTGAAAGAACAGGAGGAAGTTGAGGAGGGCATAGAGAAACACAGCGCCAAAGAGAAGCCTCGCCCATATTGGGAGCGGCTGAATCAGCGCCAGCGGACCTCGCATCCCGCCGGAGCTTCCGCGGAGGTTCACGTGGCGAATGAGAATCCCCCACGACACGATGCCGACCGGGAATATGACGAAGATGGCGCCCATCCCGGCCACGGGCGCACCCATCACCGCGGTCAGGTGAATGACGAGGGCGAGTGCGGCGACGACGAGCGCCACCTGTCCGACTGCCCGCTGAGATCCCGAAGTCTGCATCGCTCCAGTGCCAGGTGCCTGCCTAACGCGCGACTACGCCGGAACCAGCTCGGCGTCCGGCGCTCGCCGCTTGCGTCGCAGGACGCCAGCCGAGACGAGCGCGATCACGAGCCCGACCGGGAATGGCTCGACGAAGGTAGTCGCCGCGACCCACGCGGGATTGCTGGCGCTCTTCGCCATCGCGTCCATCGCCGCCTGCATCTTCGCGATCTCCGCCTCGCTGTCGCCGCCCTTGCGCGCCTGCTCGACCACAGACTGGCCGTACTTCGTATAGAAGTCGGGCATGAACTTGTAGTACATGACCTCCCACGTTGCGACGTAGCAGAGGCTCGCGATCGTGGCGATGAGGATGCCGACGGTGAAGGCGCGGCCGAAGCCGATTGTCCCGCCGAGCACGTTGTCTCGGTAGGCGCGGATGCCGAAGTAGACGAGGAGGAAGCCGGCGACGATGCCAGCATAGCCGACGAGGAGGCTGTGCGCGTCGAAGGCGTTGGCGAACGGCATGGTGGCGGTCATGAACGCGGCCATGACCGCGCCGGAGATGAGACCGAACGTCCAGACGGTTTTCTGCATCGGAAGAGGGGTTGGAGTCGGCGACATCATGCACGTGTCGACGCCAGGTGCTGCGCGCCGACGAGCAGGTCAAGCCTGGGTTGACCATCCCTCCGCTGCGGCGTCGAACGCAGCGAGGCACCACCCTGCCTCCTCGGCCCGATAGGCGCCGAAGCACCAATCGGGACCGATCCGCCCGAGGTCGAGCGTCCAGGGCGGTTGGCCGCTCGAGGGAGTGCCGCGAAAGTGAATCACCCGCTTGAGACCCGTCCGCAGCGCGACCTGGAACACCGGCGGTGGGAGTCGGAGCACGTACTTCATCCCGAGGGAATAGCCGAAGATCACCCCGGTGTGGGGATGGGCGAGAACCGGCATGTTGTACACGACCCAGGCACACGACTCGGGGAGCTTGTCGCCGATCGCTCCCCAGAATTGGCTGATGACGTCTGGATGGCTGCCGAGTCGAAGATGCGGCTCGGGCACCGCGGCCGGTGAGCAGCTCTCCCGCTGCGGATCGGCGGCGACGCCGTCGGTGGCCCGGTCGACACTGCGCAGATAGCGGAGTATCCCCGCATTCGCGGGATGCTCGAGCGGGAGCCGGGGGTCATCCATCGTCGAAGGCGCCGATGCGATGGGGGCGCGCCTAACGCGCCACCTCCAGCTTCGCCGTCGCACTCTCGATCACCCGCGCCGCGTTCCCGATCGCCCCGCCCAGCCGCGTCATCGAGTCGTCGATCCCACCGAACTGCTTCTGCTCGATCGCCTCCCGCACACTCGGCATCGTCTTCACGCCGTACCCGGTGTAGAACCCCGGCGCGTAGAGCTGGTGCACGAACCACGGCCGCCCGGGAAGCCCCTTCGCGTCGGTCAACGCCCGCTCGACCCTGATCAGCTCCGCATTCACCTCACGCATCGCCGAACCCGCGAGCACGGTGTCGCCACGGTCCTTCGCCCTGCCTAACGCGGCCTCGTACCGGGTCGCTGCCCGCGTCAGGGCGTCGACGGCGTTGTCGAGCGGCGCGAAGTTCAGGTACGGCGGCACCGAGTCCCGCTTCGGCGCGCCCGTCGGCTCGTGCGGATCACTCGTCGCCGTGTACACCCCCTCGTCGAGCGCCATCGCCGTCTCACGCGCCTTCGCCTGCTCGTCGCTGAGCAGCGTCTTCACCTCGTCGGTGTACTTCTTCACCGTCTCGGCGAGGTTCTTGAACTCGTAGGGGAGCAGCTCGGCATCGGCCAGCCGCATCACCGCGATCCCCGCCGTCTGCGCCAGCGCCCGCCCGTAGACGAAGCTCGTGTC
>DASSZC010000543.1:0-5540 GCA_035702925.1 Gemmatimonadaceae bacterium
GAAGGCGTTCGTCTCGAAGATCTACAATGGGCTGAGCCGCACCCTCTTCGACGTCCCGGTCCGCGACCTCAACTCGGTGAAGGCGTACCGTCGCGAGATCATGGAAGATCTCCCGATCCGTCCCGACTGGCACCGCTACATGATCGTCCTCGCCGCCGCCGACGGCTACACGGTCACCGAGATCCCCGTCCCGCTCTACCCGCGCAACGCCGGGCGCTCGAAGTTCGGGCTCTCGCGGATCCCGGTCGGCGTCATCGACATGCTGGCGGTGTGGTTCGAGCTGCGCTTCGGCCGCAAGCCGCTCCTCCTCTTCGGCATGCTCGGCGCCGCACTCTTCGCGTTAGGCACCGTCGCCGGCCTTGGCGCGCTCGCCACCTTCCTCGTCGCCGGGAAGGGGGTTCGCGCGGTGTGGACGCTCATCCAGACGTGCCTCATCCTCGGCAGCATCTTCTTCGTCGGGGGGCTCGTCGGCGAGATGATCGCCGTGCAGCGCGCCGAGCTTCGCGAGCTGCGCCGACGGATGGATGAGGAACAGCGCGGTGCGGCCGGCCGCGACTGATCGGTCAGCGCTTTCTCGAGACGGCGTCGCGGTACACCGCCGCCCAGCGGTCAGCGATCGCGTCCCAGGAGAACTCGTCACGCACACGGGCGACGCCCCCCGCCGCCAGCCGCGCGCGCAGGTCAGGGTCGCCGTGCAGCCGCTGCAACGCCGTCGCCAGCGCGGCGACCTCGCCCGGCGGGACGAGCGCTCCGCTCTCGCCGTCGACGACGACGTCGGTGATCCCGCCGGCCGCTGACGCCAGCACGGGAACGTTCGACGCCATCGCCTCGAGGAGGACGACTCCCAGTCCCTCCGTATCGCCCCTGGCGTCGAGGACCGCCGGGAGCACGAAGAGGTCGGCGGTCGAATAGGCTGCACCAAGCTCGGTGTCCGAGACGCGGCCACGGAAGTCGACCGTCATCTCGATCCCGAGCGCGGTCGCCCGCGCCTCCAGTGCCCCACGATCCGGTCCGTCGCCGACGACGACCAGCCGCGCGTTAGGCAGCTCCGCCCGCGCCCAGGCCTCGAGCAGGACGGGAACCCCCTTGCGCTCCACGAGTCGCCCGACGAAGAGGACGGTGAACTCTCGCCCGGCCGGCGTTGTCGAACGGGCATGCGGAGTGAACGCCACGGAGTAGGGAATGACCTCGGCGGCGACGCCGGTGAGACGCGCGAGATCGGTCGCGGTGTGCCGCGAGATCGCGACGTTCCGCGCCGACTGGCGTGCCCCGGCGCGGAGCAGTCGCGTGAGCAGCGCCGACCGCGCGGCGAGCCGGAGCTCCGCGCCGTAGTAGGTCGTCACGATCGGCGCACCCGATGCGCGCTGCGCCGCGATCCCGAACAGCGCATGCGGCACCGGCCAGTGGACATGGATCACGTCGTACCGCTCGCGGCGCACCAGCTTCCGGATCGCGCGCATCCCGGCCGCGATGTAGCCCACGGACACCAGCGCGCACAGTGGGGAGCGGCCGGCGCGGTCAGCGGCATTCTCCTCGTGCGTCAGCCGCTCCCACCGCGATGGCATGTAGCGGAAGCGATGGACCGGGACGCCGTCGTGCTCCCGATTTCCGCCCCCGCGGTACGCCGAGGTGAAGATCTCGGCCTGGACGTCGAGCGAGCGTAGATGCCGGATCAGCTCCGTCAGCCACGGAACGATCGGATCGCCCGGATAACGCGGGTAAGCTGTGACGACGTGCAGCACTCGCATGGTGCGCATAACATAACGGGCCCGCGAGGGCGGCGCTCGCAGCGCGCGGTCGACGGCATTACCTTCACAGCTTACTCCCGCCGCGGGTCAATCACTCTGTCCAGTCCCGAAGTCGCTCCCGCCGCGCGCCGCGCGCGCGCCGGCTGGCACCTCGTGGTGCAGGTCGTCGTCATCGGCGCGGCGCTCGTGTACCTCTGGCGCACCGTGATGAAGCATCGCGACGCGTTCGAGCACACGCGGATCGAGCTCCTCCCGATCCCGATCCTCGTCGCCTCGGTGATCACCATCGCGACGTATGCGTACATGGTCTACACCTGGACGCGGACGATGCGCTGGTGGGGCGCGACCCTCGGATTCCGCGAAGCCTGGCGCATCTGGGCGCTTTCCAACCTCGCGCGCTTCATTCCGGGGGGAGTGTGGCAGTTCGCCGGGATCGCCGGCCTCGCTGCCCGCGCCGGGACCTCCCCGATCGCCGCGACCGGGGGCGTTGTCCTCCAGCAGCTGGTGGTCCTCGCGTCCGGGATCGCGGTCGCCGCGGCCTTTCTCCCGTCGCTGGCGCTCCGCGCATTTCCGCTGAGCTATCCGGCGGCCGTCGGGATCGCGGTCGCTGGTCTGGCCCTCCTCGCGCTGCTTCTCCCGCACGGCGCCGCGCGCATGCAGCGGCTCACCGCCCGCTTCTTCTCACGCACCGTGCTGTTCCCATCGATGCGCGCGGCATCGGTCGCAAGGTATGCGCTCGCGCTCATTGTCCCATGGCTGGCCTACGGCGTAGCTTTCTGGCTGTTCGCGCGCGGAATCGTCGGCAGCCGGGCGCCGGGGCTCCCCCTCTCGATCGCCAGCTTCACCGCGGCCTACGTGTGGGGGATCATCTGGGTCCCGATGCCCGCTGGGCTCGGGGTGCGTGAAGCGGCGCTCGTCGCCCTGCTGTCTCCCGGGATCGGGGCGGATGTCGCGGTCATTCTCGCCATCGGGTCGCGCATCTGGCTCACGGGCGTCGAGATCATCGGCGCCTTCGTCGCGATAGGCTTCGCATCGTTCGCGCGGCGCTCGACGCACCGCACTCAACACACTGCTCCTGAATGAACGCCATCGCCAAGCGATACCCGACCGTCGTCGCGGCCCTCATCTATGCCCTCCTCATCGCGGTGATCTTCTGGCCCTTCTGGCAGGGGAACCTGCTGATGTCGGCCGTCAGCGACCAGGTGGACGGCTATTCCTTCCGCTCGTTCGCCGCGGAGCACTTCAAGACGGTAGGCGGCTTCCCGCTCTGGAATCCGTACATCTTCGGCGGGATGCCGTTCCTCCAGAACACGACCA
Organism: Gemmatimonadaceae bacterium; assembly: GCA_035702925.1. Classification (GTDB taxonomy): domain Bacteria; phylum Gemmatimonadota; class Gemmatimonadetes; order Gemmatimonadales; family Gemmatimonadaceae; genus JABFXC01. The sequence goes on from DASSZC010000543.1 coordinate 3,066, forward strand.
ACGGCGACACGTTCTATCCAACGGCGTTCCTGCGGCTGCTGATGCCCGTCGGAACCGCGATGGCGCTCGGCTTCCTCATCCATCTGGTGCTTGCCGGCGCGTTCACCTTCAAGTTCCTGCGCGCGCTCGGGCTGCGCGTCGAATCCGCATTCCTCGGCGGGCTCGCCTACATGCTCACGGGGCAGGTGATCTCCCAGGTGAGCCCGGGCCATGACGGAAAGCTCTTCGTCAGCGCACTGACCCCGCTCGCGCTGAACTTCCTCTACAAGGCAGTCACGAGGAACGATTGGCGGCAGTATGTCTACTTCGGCGCTGTCGTCGGGTTCTCGTTCCTGACTCCGCACTATCAGATGACGTACTACATGCTGATGGCGGCGGGATTCTTCTGGCTCTTCCTGAACTTCTTCGACGAGCCGCGCCCCGGTCGAGCCCTCTGGTACACGTCGTTCGGCTGGTTCGTGCTCGCCCTCGTCCTCGGCTTCGCGATCGACGCGGTGCAGATGGCGCCCTTCGCGCACTACATCGGGAGCACCGGGCGCGCGGCCGCCGGGAGCTCGAGCACCGGTTGGGAGTACGCGACCGGCTTCTCGATGCCGATCAAGGAAAGCTTCAACGTTCTCTGGCCCTCCTTCTCCGGATACCTCGGCACCTACTGGGGAGAGAACACGATCAAGCTGCACAGCGAGTACATGGGCGGCGTCGCCCTGATCCTCGCCACGCTCGGCTTCCGCCTGCGTGAACGAAAGCGCCTCGCGTGGTACTTCGCGTTCATCGGCGTCTATGCGGCCTTGTTCAGCTTCGGCGGCCACACGCCCTTCTACCGGATCCCCTATGCGATCCTGCCGGGGATCAAGCTGACGCGCGCACCGTCGCAGATCTTCTTCCTCGCGTCGTTTGCCGTATCGATGCTCGCAGGCTTCGGGGCCGAGTACCTGTTTCGTGCGCGAGAGCGTCGCGACGTGACAGGGAAGGGGCCTCTCGTCGCCTGGGCCGTGATCCTCGTCGGCGGTGCGCTCCTCGCCCTCGGGGGCGGCTTCGCCTCGATGATCGAGTCGATGGCGCCTCCGCAGTACGCGGACCTTCTCCCTGAAGTCTTCCGGCAGCTGTCGTTCGACGCGGTGAGGGTCCTCCTCCTCGGCGGAGCGGCGATCGGGGTGATCATCGCGCTCGCACGCGGTGCGCTATCGATCAGGGCGGCTTTCGTCGCCCTCACCCTCCTCGTTGGCCTCGACCTCTGGAGCGTCGAGCGCCGCTACATCAACTGGCTCCCTCCCGAGGACGTGACGTTCGCCCCCGACGAGGTCGCGCGCACCCTGCGCCAGGACTCGTCAGTGTTCCGCGTCCTCAATCCGCCAGGTACGGACTACGGGCACAACTACCTCGCGACGCAGCGCATTCGCGAGGTGCTGGGCTACCAGGGAACGGAGCTGCATCGCTACGATGAGCTGATGGGTGGCAAGAACCAGTGGAAGAACGCGGGGAATCCCGCGGTTCTCCGCCTGGTCGCCGCGAAGTACATCGTCCTCGGCGAAGCCGTGCCGGCGACGCCGATGCTCACGCAGGTCGGGAACCGCCCGTTGCAGACCCATCAGGGCGGTCAGGCCTACCTGTATCGTTTCAACGGGAGCGATCCGTACTCCTACGTCGTCCCCACCGCGGTGAAGATCGCCGATGACCAGGCGCTCGCCGTCATCAGCGATCCGCGTTCCGGGTTCGATCCCCGCAAGGCAATCCTCGTCCCGACCGACTCGAAGGTCGGCCTCGACCCGAAGGACGTGCGGGCGCTCGCACCCGCCGACTCGACCCGGGTGACGGTCGAACGGTCGGCAGACGACGTGATCCGCCTGGCGCTGGGAACACCGGCGCCGGCGAACTCGTACCTCTTCGTGTCCGAGAACTTCTATCCCGACTGGCGCGCGACCGTCGACGGAAAGCCCGCCGACGTGCTGCGCGCACAGTTCAGCCTCATGGCGGTGCCATTGACCGCAGGTGCACGGAAGGTCGAGCTCCGCGTGGACCCGGCCTCCTACGGCACCTTCCGCTGGGTCACGTTCGCCGCGCTCGCGCTGGTGATCGCGACCGTCACCTCCGGGTTTGTTGTCCGTAGCCGAACAGCGAATGGCGTCCGAGCGCGCCCTCGTCATCGTCCCGACGTACAACGAGCGGGAGAACATCGAGCGTCTGATCGCCACCGTCCTCGCGCAGGACGCGTCGCTGGACGTCCTCGTCGTCGACGACGGGTCGCCGGACGGTACAGGGGAGATCGTCGACCGCATCGCGGAGCAGAACCCGAGAGTCCATGCGGTCCATCGTCCGAAGAAGATGGGACTTGGGACCGCGTACCTCACCGGGTTTCGCTGGGCGCTCGAGCGGGACTACGCCTACGTGTTCGAGATGGATGCGGACTTCTCCCACGACCCGGCGCACCTTCCGCAGTTTCTCACCGCGATCCAGGACTGCGACCTGGTGCTCGGC